>NZ_JAFCLY010000025.1:0-127670 GCF_018130185.1 Bradyrhizobium sp. AUGA SZCCT0182
ATCCTAGGGAAAGTGAGAACTTTCGGAGTGATCAGAAATGATCGCCATCGGTCTAGCGTTGCCAACGTAGGCCCCTTAATTCACGACCGGACTAGAGTGGCAGCCCATCGAATATGCTTGATTGACGGCCCGACCCCGCTTCTTCTCAATTGAACCGGAAGCGCTAAACGCGTGCAAGCTGCATCGCCACACTCTCAACAGTGCTACGACGGTTGATCGGCGGCTCTGCGAAAGGGTGTATGCTAAGGTGTATGAATTGGTTACAAATAGCTAAGTGGCTGAATAAGCAATAATTGTCATCGTTTTCGGCGGACACTCTCGTAACCGAGCCGCGACGAGGTTTCTTTCTTCTTGCGGCTGAACCCAAATCCGGGGTCGGAGCGTCCCAAATTCCTGAAGTTTCTGCCTAGCCCAAGCGCAAACACCGCGCTCGCCTCTCGCCGCGGTTTCGCTTTAGCGACGGCAAGTGGGAAACCGATCCGGGGGTTGATCCGGGGGCCAGATTCCAAATTTCGAATAAATCGTAGCAGTTTCAGGTGGTTCTGGCGGAGAGGGAGTCCGCTGACAAAGTTAGAAACATGCGCCTTTTCAGCAGCTTAATAAATTGCATGGGGCCGTGTCCACAAATCGCACCACAAAGGAAACTCGGTCGAGTCCAGTCGGGGTGCAGTTCGGACTGGAAGCGAATTGTAGCGAATGCTAGCGCGTGAGATAGATTTCGACCGCCAGAGCAATCCGGTGCCGCACCATGCTACAGCCTGACCAGATCGAACGAATAATATCTTCGGTAGAAGAGCCGTATCGGGGCAATCCCGACCATGAGGCGTTGGGCGCTGAATTGGATGGCGTAGTCTACGTATGGCGGTACTTGTCGAAGGCCAACTCACGCGGCGACGCGCGCGCCAAGCAAAAGCAATTCGCCGACATAGCAAAACACGGCTCAAGATTTAGAGACGCGTTAAATCAACATGATCGCTGCCCACCTTATTATGCCGACGCGATAATCAAGCCAGATGCCGAACGTATTTCTAACGAGGAGGAAGCAGCGCGCAATCTGTTTCTAGAGAATTTGCAACGGGTTGTTGACGCAGCGGAAGGTCACGTAAAAACGTTCGGAAAGCTGTCGACAGACCGATTATTGGATCGCTCGCCGACTGATTGGCTCGCTGGAGACAGACTGCCGGTAGTGTACAATCGGCATTTCCCCCGAGCTGCAGGCGTTTCGCTACCGAGCGGAAAAAAAACCCCCGATGGCCCCTTCGTCAGATTTGCTGTCACCGTTTTCAAAGAGATAGGTGCGCCCATTTCGGCCCACACTGTCGCGCGTGCACTCAAGAACGTCCGTGGAAATCGGACCCGCCGCAAATCCAAGCGCCAAAGCAAATAGGCGTTGGGTCCAATAGAAGAAATTTAATATTCTTTTGGACCCATTTTTACAGCGACGCCGCCTTTTGACAATCTCCGCCGACGGCATCCACCGTGCGCGGAGACTCACTAATGTCCATCAGCAGTTCGCAGAAATTCGACCCGAAGCCTCTCGTCGTCAAGCCGAAGGTAGCTTGGAAGCTGCTTGCCTGTAGCAACACCCGAGGATACCAACTCTTGGCTGCGGGCGAGATTGACTCGTTCTTAGACGGTCGATCTAGAAAGATCACCATTGCTTCGATCGAACGGTACATAGCGCGTCGCCTTACTGAGGGAGGCGGGCGCTAGCTGCAATGACCATCATCAAGCGCAGAGTCACTCGGAACTACACCGTTATTGCTAACGACTGCTTCAATGATCTGCGGCTGCGCGGCGAGGAGCTTGGCGTGCTGGGCTATCTGCTTTCGCGGCCGCACAACTGGAGCATCAGACTACCCGCACTGAAGAAGCGGATGGGCTGGGGGCGCGACAAAACATACTCAGTGCTCAATTCGCTTGCTGAGAAGGCATACATCGAACGCCGCCAAGAGCGAGACTCGGTGACTGGTTCATTTAAATCGGTTGACTACGTCGTGTACGACGAACCTGTGGCAAAGCCGCGTCCTGAAAAACCGGAAGCGGAGCCGCGTCCTGATTTGCCGCTTCCGGTTTCTCCGAAAGCCGCCAAAACAATAAGTAAAGACTCAGAACAAATACTCCTCCCTCCCCTCCATGTGCACAGTGTGGATAACACCGCAAGAGGCTCTGCAATGGAAAGTATGCCGCGTTCTTCGAACGCGGCGCGGGCATATGTGCCACACAGCCAGCAAGGGACGCTTGAAAAACAGATCGCCGAGCGTCTCGGCGAAAACGGTTGGGAAATATTGATGGCACTGCCGGGGGAAGAAATCGTCATCATCTTTCGACTGCACCGGGAAGGAAAGTTGGATGAAGCCAAGATCATCGAACTGAAACTGCGGCATCAACAGATGAGCACGCCCGCAATCAAGACCTGACGAGCCGGAGCAGGCACAAAACGCCTCTAACGAGGGGTTTCGGAGGTTTCCGTGAGTTATTTCGTGTACCCCGTTATCCCCCTACCGGGACATCAATCGCGAACATAAAAATACACCAAACCCTCGATCTATCCGAACCAAGCAAAAGCGAAGCAATAATCCATGATCACCCAATATCGGCATGCGATGACAAAAGCCCGGCTGAGGGCCCGATCCTCCTCCCCTGATGCGAGCGGCGCTACAAGGCCAACTTTCCCCGCTGAAGATGATCGGCTCGCCACGTTCGGTTTCCGACATCCGAAGAGCGATCAACACGTCGGAAAGCTCGATAGGCGACGAACTACTTAAAATGAGAAAAACTCATGAAAAGCTCTAAAAAAATCGAAGCGACGCAGCTTCGGATGCCAACGTTTCTTCCATTCACAGGCCGAGAAATGTCTCTGGGTCGACGCGCATTGGCCTTGTCGAAGGGCCATGATGTACTGTTCCATGGCACTCACCACGCAATCGAATTATTCCGTTCCGGTCGCTTCATCCCCTCCTCACCAACATTCATCGCGATACCATTTACGCGGTCGCCATTTATTGCAGCTTACTTCGCGCTAATGGAAGGCGGTGAGGTAGATGGATTTTCTGGAGCAGTTCTTGTCTTGAATAGAAAAACGCTTTCGCAAATGTACCGGATTGAACCGATTTGGGACGAAGCGGCCTTACAGGACGAACAGGAGGAGATTATCCGGAATCGAAATGTAAACTTTCGACGCCATCTAATCGGCGTCGTTCGCGAGGCAGTCTTGGACAATCCTAGGCCGAGAGGCAGCGGACGGCAGCCACCCCGCGCTCCCTTTCTTCCGAACTCGGAAAGGGCCGCTAAACGTGTATTTTATGAACCTTTATTGGTCGATGCAGTCCGAGAGAGATTTCTTGATACGGCGATCCTAGAGAAACGAGGCGTTTTCCGAAAGCTCGAAGCAATGAGGGCACGTACAAAAGCGAAGATCGGCCCGGAATTCTATCAAAGCTAAAAAGCTGACGGAACCACAAATATTGCCGTTCGAGACCCAAGCTAAGGCCGTGCTTCTGCGCCGGGTACATCGCGCGCAATTCCCCACCGATATTCGTCGATCTTCAAGAATGCAGCGTGAGCCATCTGCGGATCAATTCCATCGGCGACCACAATCAAATTGAAAAGTTGAAACATACGCCTCTCGCGATTCGGCATCGTCCGCCACTCAGGCGCGAGTGCCCCCTCGGTCTTTCCAAACATAGCCGCCCAACGACGGTCGCCAATCAGCCCTACATCAATTTGGCCTGTTGTGGGGTGCCAATCCCATTGCTTGGGAGTCCAGCCAAAGACTACTTCTTCCAATTTCATTTTCTGCCCCTGCGCTTTTCAGCATTCTCATTAGACCCCTCATAGACGCGTGCCCACGTGCCAAACATTTTTATGCGTTATTTCGGCTACCGGGCGATGGTCCCGACGTGAGATACCTTCCATTTCTGCCGGCATTTGATGTCGATGGGCGTCCGGGCCTCAGATGCCGAATGCGAAGATCGACCAAACCCCTCCACGAAGGTTTCCCAGACTCGCCTATGCGTTTAACCGGGACGCCGGCTACCACCCTAGCTCCCCGCGAAAACATCGCTAAAAAAGTTCGGGAAGGCCACTATTCCGGGCCTGACCCGAAACAGGCCATTCCCGTAGCACGATTAGCAGAAAGCCGTGCAGGCACCTGCACAAACCTCTCATTCAGCCGACGTTGACCGGCACGAGCGTCATTGTGTCATTGCCAAAGATATCGATCACCTTAACGGCCACGGTGTACCGTCCCGACCGGTCGTACGTGTGCACGGCGGTAGTCAACTCAAGTTCGCGGTTCTGACGGGTACGGAAGCTTTGCCATTCATTCTCGAAAATGTAGCCGCCGGTCCAGCGCTCCTCAAATTGAGGCATCGCCATTTCACCTCCCGGCAATGAAGCAATGCCACCGACCCCAGTACCAACCGCGACCTTGATAATTTCCTTGCGTTGCATGTAGTCAAAGACGCCACCCAGTCGGTCCAGTGTTTGGTTACACGACATACGAAGATGCGTTCTGACTGTTGCTGCTTACGGCTCTTCATCCCCCGCGAATGCTTCGGTCGAGGTGTGGCTCGACCAAATGTGAAGCGATTGTCCCTTGGATGGATTCTTGTCATTGACCTAGCAACGGCGTCTGCCAATGGTCTCATACTCTTGATCGAACCCGGATATGATGTCGATTTCCGTACACGCGCACAAGAAATGGTACGCTGAAGCATTTTCGGCTTGCCCATCGAAGGCAACGAGCCCAACCGCACGCGCCGTCCTTAGACGGCCTTCTCTCTATGCGTGCGCGAAGTATGATCTCAAGCTGCCTTTAGTCGGGAGAGCTCCGCTTCGAACTCGAACCTCAATTGCGCACCCTCATCGTCCGGCAACCAGTTCGCCATTTGGGGAAAAATGGTTCGGTAAAGCAGAACGGTCTTGGCTTCCCATGGAAGCTTATTTGCTGCGCGGGCTTCGGCGAGAATCTTGTAGAGTTCAGCACGTACAGAGTCAGGGTCGGGCCTATATTCGGGCGTAGGGGAGTCCTCGTCGAACTGGTCAGATTGTTCTTCGTCCTGGAAGAGGTCACTTTGTCGGGCAGAGGCCATGGATCACACGATTTAGATGCCGAATCATGAGAATCATGCCCGATCTAGCGGAGCGGCGCGAGTACTTGTCGGACTTGTCCCCGCACCTCACCGCCTGCCAATTAGCTCTTGCTTTTACCTTTTGGCTTCGGGCCTGCCGTCTCTGGCGTAGCGAACGCCCCAACCGCTCTCAACTCCTCGCGGCTCTGCAGCGGCCCTGCGCAGATGCGCTTCAACAGGTCTGACTGCGCAGGCTCCAGCGCGACAAGCCGGCCGATAACATTCAGCAGATCAAGCAAGTCCGTAGTGTAGTCAGGCAACCATCCGTCGGATTGGATGGCATCGAGCGGAGATGGTGGGCGTTTGTCACCGATAAGCGGCTTCATTCGATTTCGACGACGATAACTGAACCACTGCCATATTATCTGCTTGCCCGACACTTCGTAAGCCCACATTTCTGGGGAGACATTTTCGACATATCCTTTGCCAATAGTAAGTCGCCGTGTCCCCGGATCGTAATCCATCACATCTGGCAGTAACTCCGGCGCAGATGGTATCATTCCGCCGGCAGGAACCGTAGGCGCGCGCCCTTTTGGTAGGCGCGGCGCCTGCTTAGGCCGGCTCCCCGACGGGTCAGCAAAACGATCACCGTAGCAATGTAGCCAAATTATCTCATTGCCTATCGTTACGGCTTCGGCGAACAACTTTTCGTCCGCCGTGACAGGAACACGAAGACCCGGTTGGACAAGATCACTTCGGAACCTCGCCGTGAATCCTGGATGCGACATGACTGCAGCGATATAAGCTATAACCTCCTCCGCCTTGATGGGGCGTCCATAGATTTTCGCGAGATAAATAAGCAGGTTCGACTTGATGTTTGATTGCGAGGAGGCTCGATCTCGCCAAAGTGGATAGACGCGGCCGCCAAACGAACCCTTGTAATGATGTAGGTCGGGTATCAAGCCCGTGAACGTCACGGCGGGACCAGACGATGGCGAATGCGCCTCAAGCGCCGTCAAGTGAACCTGACGAGGTGAGTACGCTTTCCAGAGGGTCGGATTGGATTGATTTATGAGGCGCCCGTCCGGAATAATCCATTGTCGATCAAACGATCGGAAACCGTAGCGAATCGGCTCAACTGCCGGCTTCTTGTCGCCTACGACGGCTTCGGTCCTTGCTTCGTGACCTGCCAAGCATTCGGCGAGGGGCTTTCGAACGTGTTTGTCGCCAGGTTTGTTGTTACGAAGGTGGGGATGGAACAGCAATTCCTTCTTACCTACATCGTTCTCGGCAATAAGCCGCGCCCACCGCGCCTTCAACGAGCCGGCATCTGGGGCAATAACCCAGGTTCGTCCGGGCATGGCACCGGAACCGTCGTAGACGAATATGTCCGTGAGCGAAGGAAATATCGCCCATGGGCCCGTTGCCTCGGGTAAGAATGGGTCGCGCCAACCTGTCGAACAATGGACCCAGTCAGAGTGGGTAAGTGATAGCCTTTCAAGTGCCGCGAACTTTTCTTCGCGTTGGCCCTTCGGCAAGCTGTGGAAGTGCACCCGCGCCGGCTCGTCGCTGCTCTTGCCGAGCTGACGCGCAGCAAGCACGATGCAGACTGGCTGCTGCACCCCTTGAAAGATGCGTGTTGGCACGTTCGGTTGGTGCCCCTCAGGCGAGCAATCGACGATCCAGATTTCGGAACATGCGCGCCGCAGATCGTCGCGCATCTTTTCGAAGCCGGGACCATTAAGGAAACCTGCGACCGTGATGAAACACACGATTCCTTCCTCATCCTTGTCAGGGAAGCCGGTCGCTGCGTAATTGCCAGAGCCAAACACTTTCCATGTCGCCCAGCGCCAAAAATAGACATAGAGATTTTTCAAATGCTTGCCGTGCGCGCCGACACCCCATTCCGCCGGCGGCCTCCAGCGGTCCAAAGGTGCGACCAATTTTCCACCCGAGCCAGCTTCGATCCAGCCGCCGCGGCCTTCTGCCTTCTCTTTGTAGGGTGGGTTGCCAATGACTACAGTGATCGGTTGAGTTTTCTTGATCGTATTTGCATCGCGACGCGACTTCGCGATCGGCTCGTAGACTTGCCCAAGCGCCTCCTCCTCGACGAATGGATTGCCAAGCGTGTCGGTAATGAAGAGTTTTAGATTGGGGATTGCAGGCGTCGGATTCTTGGGCGTCTTCATCAGAGCCTGCATCTCGGCAATAATTCGAAGTTGTGCCACCGCGAACGGTCCAAACTGAAGTTCGAAACCTATTACGCGTTTAGCAGCCCCCTCGATCGCTCCGCGTACGGCACCAAGACCTTGATCTTCCTCAACTGTCTGCGCGATTCGACGCAGCACGCCGAGCAAAAAAGTCCCAGTCCCAACCGCGGGATCTGCGACCGTGACGTCAGTAGATGCAAATCCCGCCGGTCGCTCAAACAGGACTCCGCGCAAAGCTTCGTCAGCAAGCCGGACCATCGAAGCCACGACTTCCGGCGGGGTGTAATAGGAGCCGGTGCGCTTGCGAAGGGTGTTGTCATAGACCTCCAGAAAATCCTCATAAAAATATAGCCACGCTTCCGGCTTATCCTTGCTGATGGTATGCCAATTCACTTCGTCGAGAACTCGCATCAGCGTCCCAAGCGAGGTCTTTAGCGCATCTTGATTGGTCGCGTCATCGGTTAGGAGTCGGAGTGCCGTGCCGATAAGTGAGTTCGATTTTCGTAATTCTTGCGCAGCCTTGTCGATTCCGCCCGACAGCGAAATGTCACGCGCACGCGCGACCAAAAGACCGAAGGTGACTGCTTGCGCGTAACCGTCTGCAAATTGGCCATCGTCTGCCAGCGGGAACAATAGCTTTCGCCAGTCCGCGGCCAGCGCCGTTAAACCTGCATTCCCCAATGCCATCTGCTCAATTACTTCGTCGCGCAGCAACCGGCATAAGCGGGCACTGACTTCGGCGAGTTTCTTGGCCGTCTTCGGCGCAATGGGATTCCATTGAAGAAAGGAGGAGATGAGCGGGAGTAAAGTGGGCGGCGCCGCGAGCTTTACGCCCGAGGTTTCGACATCGCCATCAAATTCAACAATCTTGCCTTCCAGGTTGCCATCCCGCCACAGGCTAAATGCGTTGCCATCCGTGTAAATCAGATTGGGCAGCGACTTCAGCTTATCCCACTGCGCTTTGTCGTGCGGATCGCCAAATTTTCGCGGATCAGCACCCTTCCCCGGCGCCTTAATTTCAATGAACCCGACGAGCGCCTTGTTGACAATTACAGCATAGTCAGGACGCGTTTTGATTTCGGAAAGACTGGTTTCACCGACGAGGTGAACAGAGTCTGGCGGCAAGCCACTTAGGTCAGCCAGCTCTTTGACGAGTGCTTCAAGGGGACCGCGCAATTGATCTTCCGGCGCACCACTGATCGCAACGTTCGCTAGTTTCGATTTCGTGCTCGCGCCAAAATCCGATATTGCGCTTGCCAGCGACTTCCCAGCCAAAATGAGCCCCCCACGCCTGAGATAAAGGCGCTACTCGAAAGCGAATCGTCTCATAGTCACTTCGCCACGCAATACATCAATAATCAACTGGTTGTACGACTGTGTGAGACGGCGCCGGCGATTGAGGCAAGCACATCCGGCCCATATATCCGGACGATCTATCGCCGGAACGCTCGACGGCCGGCGGCGCATCGGTAGCTTCCTAGTACATTACTTCGACATTTATCTGGGGGGACATCGTACAGCCAGATCACTGGCTCGACGGCTTAACACGCAAGCGATTTGATACTCTAATCCGCTTTCTAGCAGTCATCCGACCCTCCGTACGCGCGTGCCCAGACATTTCTGTGCGTTTTATCGGCTACCGAGCTACCTGCCTAGCTGGACCCGGCCGAAGTCAAAATAATGTATCGGAAGAGCCCGATAGTTGTGAAGTGGGTATATTGATCGTGCAAGCGTCTGGCGAGTGCTCGCGATCGACGTCGCCAAGGCGCTTGCCCGCGTCCGTGCTAGGTTGCCGCTCGTGCCGCAGAGCCGAAGATCGGCTGGCTTCGCCACCAAGCCTCGCACCGGACTGATCGGTTATTCGGAGTTCTCGCTCCCTTCGGAAGCGGTCTTCTTGTCTCTCAATTCTTTGGCCGCGGCGGAAATCGTCGCTTGAAAAGAGGGTGATTTCGCAACCTGATCTGTCCCACCGGCCGCGTTGAACGACGTGACGACTCTTTCGATTGCCTTATCCATCTCCGAAGTTTCCAACTGGAGATTTGCCCACCCCGCCGCAGCGTGTGACGTCGTGTGAAACTTGGAAAGACTCAGGTAAGCGAGAATATGAAATATTACGTTGTTCCTGAAGCCGGCGCCCTCATCGGGATACTGGGAAGCTAGTCTTTTTGCAATTTCGCGCTTACTAAGGATTACGTTTTTAAAGGAGTCGAGAGCGTACCCTTCGGAGAACAATGATTGATAGTCGCTGTCGGACTTCAACAAAGAATTTGGTCGACCGCGCGCATCGCTCCCTCTGAACAAGAGGGCGGCCATCATGGCCTGGGCTAATTCCGAAAGAGTAACGATAGACGTACGTGCCTTGCCGAGATTCTTGTATTGGTTTTTGCGCCGTTCGTAGAAGAGACCATTAGCTTTGAGATGGTCTTCGATGTTTCGATGCACGCGATCCATTCCCCGGAGATACGGCTTAGGAATGTGAGTCTGGCTATTGGTTGCTTTGATGATCTCATCCCGCACCTTTTCATCAGGCGGCACGATGATTTTCGCTAGCACCATGTTTTTGCCACGCTGCTCCTTTATTTCTGGTTTCACCGCTGGATCGCTCATGAATGTGAAGATGACATTCGACGTCTGAAGGCCATTCACCAGGAGCGGCTCCGTCATTGAGAGCTTCTTTCCCTTCTGGTCCGCATTCGATGCAACAATAGTAATGCCGTTGTTCAACCACCAAAAATCCTCTTCGGCGAGGTTCTCGAGAGTTGCCCAGATGGCATCATTCACCTCGGTTTTCCCGAGGAAATCCCGTACATTCGCGTCGAATAGACCTCTGATGAGGGTTCCTTTTTCGTCGCTCAGGAACGCGATTAGAGCGTTAATCGTCACTAAACAGGCAAACGAATCGCCGTTGTCTGAGGAAATGGATTGCTGCACCTCCAACTCTTTCTTCCGATTGTTGGGCATTCGCGAAATGGCAACAAGTTCTTCGGCACCGTAGAATTCGACAGCGACATCTGGGGTGGCAGCACGTGCCGCGAGATCATTCTTCAGTGCCGCCGCAGTCGCATGCACGGTGGAATGAATGTTTGCGGTGCTACCTGTCGACGCGTAGTAAACCCTCACGTGGATCTTCGATACTCTGCCTGCGGATGCTAAAAGGGCCTTACGGGCCAACCGGAATTTGTCCTGCAATAACTGGCTATACTGAGGAAGGTACGCCGGATATTGCTGATTAAGATCGAGCAGGTCATTTACCGTTCCTCGAATGCTCTTCAACGGGTTTTCAGCGAAGCTGTCCGACTTCTTCGATTGGATGAGGACAATATCAATTTCCAGAGGCCCTTTCTCTGGTAGTTCATCCGTCTCTTCGCCCGACAGAACGGTCCCGTTGACAACGACAAACATTGCATCGATTTGGCCGTCACCGCTTCCATCGGTCATGCCAGCATCAATTTCGTCTACGCTCAAATCATACGGCATCATTGCAAGCGTAACGGCAAGGTTCTCGAACGCCTCCGACGCGTCTGTTGACAATTCCTTGGCGCGTTCCTCGACTGCCGCATCGAGTAACGTCTTATACGTTTCATTTGACATCAGGGCGCTTCCAACTTGAGGGCTCGATGAAGCAATTCACCATATTCGAGTTGTTACCATGGTACGGCACAACCAAACAAGACCAGCTTTGCGAGGCGTCCGCGGGGCTTTCGCTGCATCTCTTCGGGCTCAAGCTGAATATTATTTTCAGCACCGGATTGAAAGCGGCCCGAAAACAAGATTTGCAGGAAGGTCGGGTTGGTGGCTGTATCATTCTATCGAACGAACGTCGCACACAATGTTACAGGCAGTGCAATGCAGCAGGGTCGATACGTTGCTTACTACCGGGTCAGCCGAAAGCGCCAAGGCCTGTCCGGTCTGGGTTTAGCTGCCCAGCGAAAGACCGTATTTGACCGCTTATGCGACGGGGGCGAACTGGTCGCCGAGTACACCGAAGTCGAAAGCGGAAGACGGACTGACCGGCCGCGGCTTGCGGAAGCCCTCTCAGCATGCCGCCTTCACCGGGCCATTCTCATCATCGCAAAGCTCGACCGGCTTGCCCGCAATGTTGCTTTCGTATCCGCGCTCATGGAAGCCGGGGTCGAGTTCTCGGCCTGCGATTTCCCTCAGGCCAATAGACTGACGATCCACATTCTTGCGGCGGTCGCCGAACACGAAGCAAAAATGATATCCGAGCGCACCAAGGCCGCCCTAGCAGCCGCCAAGGCCCGGGGAACGGTTCTGGGCGGTTTCCGGGGCCGTGCAGGTACCTGCACCGACCTAGCCAAAGCGAGAGCCATACGGGCCGCCAAAGCGGATTGCCGGGCTTTTGACCTTGCCCCCACGATCCGGCAGCTTTGGTCTGAGGGCGCCCGTTCCCTGCGGGCCATTGCAGATGGCCTTAATTCCAAGGGCATTACGGCCTGTCGGGGCGGGGCATGGTCTGCAGCACAGGTCCGCAACGTCCAAAAGCGTATTGTTCTATAAATTGCGCCGGATGCCGATGCGTCTATGATTAGACCCAGCGTATCAGTTCGCAACCGATCGACATGGCGGAATACTGCACCAAGCACAGCACACGGATCGTGTGGGGTAGGTCATGAAATGGTTTCTTATTGCCTATCTGTCCAGCGGTGCCACCGTCGCAGTTAGCCCACCATTTGAAAAACAATGGTGCGAGTGGTCGCGAAGCTCGGAAGAAACTTATTACGAATTACTGTTGCCAGCTACAGATTACGCATTCTTCTGTGAGCAGCACAAGAAACGACCTAAGCTCACAGCAAAGGTCGACCGCGACCTGCAAACTAAACTCAATGACACCTGCTATGGCTGGGGCAAAGCCTGCGGGATGGAACGCGATTTTCGGGAAACTGACAAGAGGCTCGGACTGCCATCCGGCACGTCCAGCCGACGATACTGGAAGGCGAGGGAGCGATGAAAACACTATACTCCGCCGACAACACGAAGACATCGATATCGGCAAACCCGTGAGGGACAGGTTGTAGAAGCTTTGGGGCCGCATAGACATCTGCACCGACCTTTGAGGTAGCCCGCGCTAAAGGTCCGCTCTTGGGGGAAGACCGGAAGTGGCTGGACGAGGGTGAAACCGACGCGAATGACCCGAAGCGGACATGGGACTACTGCCGAGGCTTGAGTCGCCTATCTATTTCACTACGGAGCGCAGTAAAGTCGATTGGTTTAGTCAATAAGGCCTCTGCACCTCCCTCCAATGCTATTCGTCTGGTATCGCCATCACCGTAGGCGGTGATCATGATCACCGGGACATCCGGTCGTGACGCTTTCGCTTTTGGCAGGAGTTCAAGCCCGCTCATACCGGGCATATTGACGTCGGACAAAATCAGCATCAAAGGCACCGCATTAGCATCACTAATTTTCTGAAGGGCGCTATCTCCCGACTTAACAAACTCCATTGTAAAGCGGCCGGCACGGATGTCGCGTCTGAATTGCTGACAAAACAGGTCTTCGACGTCGGGTTCATCATCCACCACGAGTATAAGAGGCTTCATGTATGTGCCTCAGCTTTGCCCGCAGCGGGGGCGGAGCGCGGCAGGACGACCCTGAATTCCGTGAATTTGCCGAGTTGAGTGTTAACCTCAATCAATCCGGCATGTTGCTTGACAACGATGTCGAAGCTCAACGAAAGCCCGAGACCGGTGCCTTCGCCCGGCGGCTTGGTAGTGAAGAATGGGTTGAACATCTTCTCCCTCACCTCCGGCGGAATGCCCGCGCCGTTGTCGCGAATTCGGATTTCGACGCGGTCACCGAGGTTTCTGGTCGCGGCGGTAAGCGCAGGCTCATAACCATCAAGGTCATCTTCCGCCTTGCGTTTCATTGCCGCGTAGAAACCGTTCGAGATCAGGTTGAGCAGCACGCGCGTGATCTCCTGCGGCAGCAGTTCGGCTTCGCCGGCGGCGGGATCGAAATCCTGGTCCAGCCTAATCTGAACAACCCGCTTCTCGGCGCGAGCGCCGTGGTAGGCGAGGTTAAGGCTCTCGCCAACCAGCGTATTGATGTCGACAGTGCGCCGCTCACCCGAGCCATCGCGCGAGTGCATCAGCATATTCCTGACGATCGTGTCGGCGCGCTTGCCGTGCTGCACTACTTTTCCAAGATTGCCCTTCAGCAGCTTTGCGATTTCGTTAGTCTCTTGGCGCATCAGGTCGGTCAATGGCGCGGGCTTGAGGATCTCGTCTAGTTCGTCGACCAGCTCCGCCGACAGCGCCGAGAAGTTATTGATAAAATTAAGCGGGTTCTTGATTTCGTGGGCGATGCCGGCGGTGAGCTGGCCTAGCGAGGCAAGCTTTTCAGTTTGGATTAACCGATCCTGCGCGGCGCGCAAATCTTCCAGTGAGCGCGAGACCTCCCGCGTACGCTCGCGAACTTTCTCTTCGAGAGACTGACGCTCCCATTCGAGCGCTTGGTAGAAGTTCGCGTTGTTAATCGCCGTAGAGGTCTGGCTTACCAGGTTGGCTAGCCCGAGTAGCGCCTCGCCTTCTTGGACAATCCGGCGCTGATAAGGCGCTCGCCCCGCTGTATTTCCTGCGACCAGCAAGCGAGTTGGGTTCTTCGGCTCCCCGCCCAACGGCAAGACGACGTACTCGTCCATACCGATAAGACGTCGCAGCGAGGTTAGCTCGCTGCGACGGCAATCGGGCAAACACAGTACCCGCTCGACGCCGGTATAAAGTGGTGCGAGCGCCAGTGAGGCGGTGGGGAGCACCAGGCTGGCGACGCTAGTACTCTCGGTATCGTCATAGTATCCATCCATCGTCTCGATAGAGAAGATATTCCCGCCGGATTGCTTCAGAAGAAATAGGCAGCGCTCGAAATTGAGTTCGTATAAAACGAATTGGGCAGCAAGCTGAAGGATCGTAGGAAGGTCGACGGTTGTGTTGAATTTTTTACCAAGCTCGTAGAGCTGGCGATACGCGCTCATCTGGCCGTCGAGATGCTCTTGGACTTCGTAGAGCTGACTCTCGGTCGTCACCAGGCGCTTGACCTCATCCGAGAGGCGCTGGTTTTCGGCCCGAAGCCGATCAATCTCACTCATGCTACCGGTCTTTCAATAGGACGCGGGAGTATAGCGGTACTGACAAGGCTAACTCAGTATACTGCTAATACTACGGCGGTGTAGTTGTGGAAATAGTCTTGCCCTCCTATCGGACCAATCTCGCCATAGGTGTACAGACCTATCCATGGCACGGTGGGTCCGATTTTTTGCTGAAGCTTTTCCAGTATTTGGCTTTTTTGCTGGTCGCGAAACACGGCTTTCCCGCGCCCTATGCAGTCGAACTGAAACACCATCTTCGCCGCGCTATTACCCAATGTTGACTTGATTTCTTCGCCAATGCGTTCGACGCCGGCCGATATCTTTTCGTGGTCGCGTCGGCTCATCCAGATGCTCGTACCCTCTTCAACTTCGGTCGGAATTGTGATTGATCCCGCCTTATCATCCTTCGTTGGCATGAAGCGGATTAAATAGTCGTCGTAGCCCTTGATCCGTTCGGGCGCTTTGAATGCCATGCAGAGACTGAGGACCGCCTTGCTCCAATTGTCGATCTCATCACCGACGAGATATTCCTTTAGGACGTCGAGAACTGGCATACCGTCGATCTCGTAGATGACGTTGCCGGAGCAGCGAGTCACCTTACGTTCGCCACCGATCGGCAGGCAGCCGTGGTTAACCGACCAAGCAAGCCGTGCGGATCCCGAGAGCAGAACGCAGGCGATACCATCGGATGTGACCTGATCGTCGCAGTATTGATAAGTTTGTTTAAACTCCATGTTATCGGCCGACGTACCCCCAAACAAAGGCAGGTGACGATCAAGCTGCAATTCACTCTTGAGGCCTGCAGCGAACCGGTCAAAATTCAGGGTTAACCCGTCGCCGAGCATAATCAGCCCAAGCGTATCGGGCTGCACCTCGCAAGCTAAATTCTGGGCGATGGTCCTTCCGGCGGTTTCCGAATCGGCCTTGAGGCCGGAGGCTATTGCGTTCTTGAAACTCAATTCGTCGGAGCTGATGGTCATCACGGCTACTGAGAAGTTCGACTCGTCGGCTTCGACACCTGCGATGACTCCCCCGCCAGACCCGCCGGCGAGTGGAGCACCACCGGTGGCTACGCGAACGGCGTCTAAGAGTGCGCGCTGTTCATATCCGACGGAAGCAAACATAAAGACGAAGTCGGGCCGGTCGATCCCGGCCGCCGCCAATGCTTTCTCTGCGGCCTCGCGCCCGGCTACCTTCGGGTTGCGATGATGGCTCATCCCGACACCGGCACTCGTACCCATTTGGGTGACCTTTCATTGACGAGAATTTTGGATTGTCCAGCCCGCTTGTAACAGGATATCTTCGTATCTCCACGTCTAATAGCGCGTCGCAAAACGGTCGGACCGCATCCCATTGGTCGAGGCCAACCGGAATGGGGGCGGTTTTGCCCTGATCCGAGGCTGAACAAGATACGCCCTGTCGTGGCGGACAGCACAAAGGAAAACCGAGACTGAGGCCAAGCAAGGTACGCCTATGGCACGAAACGGACCTGCCGACCGGCTCTAACGATGTCCGTTCACCGGGGTAGACCGGAAGTCGCCGTGGTCCGGTCGCACCGACGCGAATGACCCATAACGGACATTTCCCATTCGGCTGAGCCATGGTGCCCTAAAGGGCCATATCATTGTTCTGCAGGAGTCTGCTAAGCTCAAAGCTTGTTGGATCTCGATCCGCAGCCAAGCACCGCGCCCATCATCGACAGTATTTGCAAGGGGGCTAATCATGAAATTACTAGTGTCGCTTATGCGAGGAACGGTGATCGCTGCGCTCGCGGTGCCGTTCGCGGGTCCCGGGTTTGCTCAGTCTCAACCCAAGGCCGCCACCGAGGCCACCAAGGCAGCCAACCGCACGTTGCAGCAGACGCTCAATTTCAACGATCGTACGGATTTTGACAACGCGAAGCGGGGCCTCATCGGCAAGCACGATGTGCTCACCATCAAGGGCGCGAAGGGCAATGCTGTCTGGGATTTGGAGGAATACAAGGCCTACATCGGCGACGACAAACCAGCGCCCGACAGTGTGAATCCGAGCCTTTGGCGCAACGCGCAGCTCAACATGCAGTATGGCTTGTTCAAGGTACACGACCGTATTTTCCAAGTTCGCGGTTATGACCTCACCAACGCTACTTTTATACGCGGCGATAGTGGATGGATCGTGTTCGATCCGCTGCTTTCCGAGGAGACCGCAAAGGTCGCCTACGGGCTTGTCAGTCAACATCTAGGCACGCTGCCCGTGGTCGCCGTGATCTACAGCCACTCGCACGCCGACCATTACGGCGGTGTGCGCGGCATGGTGAACGAGGCTGACGTCAACGCTAAGAAAGTTCAGATCATCGCGCCGGAACACTTCTCCGAGCACGCTATCAGCGAGAACGTAATTGCTGGAAATGTGATGAGCCGCCGCGCGGTCTATATGTACGGAGCGATGCTGCCGCGTAACTCGCAGGGCGGCGTCAATGGCGGCCTTGGCCAGACCATATCGACCGGGACCGCCGGGTTGATCTTGCCAACCCGCGAAATTAAGAAGACCGGCGAGACAGTCGAGATCGATGGCGTGACCATGGTGTTTCAGATGACGCCCGGCACAGAGGCGCCTGCCGAAATGAACACCTTCTTCCCGCAATTCAAAGCAATGTGGATGGCCGAAAACTCCACCAACACGTTGCACAATGTTCTGACGCTACGCGGCGCCCAAGTCCGCGATCCCCTCAAGTGGGCGGGCTTTCTAAATGAGACAATCGACACCTACGGACCCGACGTCGAAGTCAAATTCCAAAGCCACCACTGGCCGATGTGGGGCAATGCCCAGATTATAGATTACTGGAAAAAGCACCGCGATCTATACAAGTATATTCATGATCAGTCCGTGAACCTGATGAACAAGGGCTACACCGGTATCGAAATCTCAAACATGGTGAAGTTGCCGCCGGAACTCGACAAGCAATGGTATAACCGCGGCTATTACGGAACCGTGCGGCACAACACTCGCGCAGTCTATCAGCGTTACATGGGTTTCTATGATGCCAACCCATCGACGCTCGACCAGTTGCCGCCCGAAGATGCAGCGAAAAAATACATCGAGTATATGGGCGGCGCCGCCGCGGTACTGGCGAAAGCTAAGGCCGACTTCGACAAAGGCGAATACCGCTGGGTCGCGGAGACGGTGAAGCACGTCGTGTTTGCCGACCCCAACAACAAGGATGCCAAGGAGTTACTTGCCGATACATATGAGCAGCTGGGGTATCAGGCGGAGTCCGGACCCTGGCGTTCGGTCTATCTGCAAGGCGCCTTCGAGCTGCGCAACGGGGTGCCGCAATCGGGCGGAATGAGCACAGCAGGCCCGGACACCATTAAGGCCATGCCGCCAGAGATGACGTTTGACTACTTCGCGGTGCGGCTCAACGGCGAGAAAGCGGCAGGCAAGAAGCTCATACTTAATGTCGAGTTCACCGATCTCAAACAGCCGTATGCACTGACGATCGAGAACGGCGTTCTCAACTACGCTAAGAAGGCGGCGGCGAACGCCGACGCCAAGATTACGCTGACCAAGGCCACGCTCGATCGTATTCAGCTCGCCGAGATCACGCCCGAACAGGCGATCACGTCGGGCGATATGAAAGTGGACGGCAAACGTGAAGCCTTGGCGGAGTTTGTCGGCATGCTCGACAACTTTCCGTTCTGGTTCAATATTGTGACGCCATAAAGTGCGGCACTTCGACATGCGATCTGCATTCTGGATTGCTACAACAGCGGCGGTGCTTCTGTTCTTTGGAGCAGGAGCACCGTCTGCCAAGGCTTGCGGTTTCGACGGTCTGCTGGGTGGTGGCTTCAGTGCCGCCCATCCAAGGTCGATGATGGTTGCCTTCGCTATCAGTGATGCCGTCGCGGCGGGCCTCATTGACAAGTCAACGACCGATCCTATTCTCCCGGGTTCCGCAGGCTACTGGCGAGCGGTGGGGCGGCTTAACGCATTTCAACGGTTGCTCTCGTCCACGCCCGCTGTCGAGGGACAATCGCCCGCCATTTCGATTCTGTTCATCGATTCAAATCTGTGGGCAAGGCTCAGTCCGGGACGTCAGAATTATGAACTTCAAGCCCACACGTCAGGCGCATTGCCTGGTGACACCGTCATCGTGACCAGCGAGGCCATCCTTGCTGCGTTGCTCAATGGCACGATGCAGGCTCGAACGGCGCTCGATCTCGGTCTCATCACCATCGATGGTGATAAAGCGGAAGCAGAAATAATGCGTCGAGCGATTGTGGAAGCGATCAATCGACCAGCGGGGGTGGCTGGTAGCCGTTCCGTCATGCCAGTCCGTCTCTTTGGGGCGCCGCGGTAAAAGCTGAGCCCAAGCCTTTGCTCCCGCATGATATCGCTTCTGGCACTTTTCGGACATGGAGCGATGTCCGACTAGAGTCCGTTATGCGCAGCAAAGCGGACTTCGTATAACGCCTTCGCCTTTAAACCTATGGCGTGCAGGCACCTGCGCCGATCTTAAAAATGACTGCGGTCCGAACCGTCAAGACCATCCCGTGTTGTGCAAATCAAGAGCACGAACCAAAGCGGATTTCGGCTGGTCTATTCCTTCATAAGCACCTTTGATGTCGAACCACGATTGATCAGCTTGCGGCAAAGGTGCCTGGGCGGTCGGCCAATGTTTGACGTTAAGCGCGCATGCTGAACGAAGCGTCTCTGTCATTAAGTCCTCCAGCGGACCGATGCATCGCCCGATTAGTCGCTCACTTACCCATATTTTTGAGCTATCCGAACTCAGTGATTTTAGAACGAATTCGCGGGCTACAACTGTTTCGCCGATGTCTACATCTTTTCGTCCAAACCCGTCATCTTCAACTTGAATAAGCCGGGCCGCGATTGTTTCCGGCAAAATCCCACCCAAGCTCAATCTGCGTACAACAAGACGCATCAGGTTCTTATTGGCCGACAGGCCACTTTCAGCACTAATCCAGTACTGCGCCCGGTATCCAGATCGTGCATTAAAAAACAAATCGTACAAGTTGGGATGTAAGCGAAACTGCACAATGGCACGTTGTGCGTCACGATAAGAGTCAACGGCAAATCTTATCGATCCACTCGACAACGCGGAAACTAGAGCATCGCAAACTTGATCGCCCAGCGTATTGAAATCGGGGGCCCCTTCAAGTCGCTCTGCCCGTTCGTTGTCGAATCTCCGAACGTCGTCGAAGTCCCAGTCAAGCTTAGAAATAGCCACCAACGTAATCCCTTTTCGCACAATGAAAGGGTCGACCCGACTAAAATAGCCCCACCCTTAGTTCAAAACCGAGAACCCCGAGGTAGATCGCTCGTATTTGTAATGTTTCGAAAATTTTCGGGAAAAAATCTCAAAACTCTGTCTGTATGACACCGTAATGCAGAAGCGTCCCTTTGGGCCGTGTATGACACCGTAAGGCATTCCGTAGTTGGGCCGCGCATGACAGCGTATTGCAGTCGCCATATAAATCACACAGCGTATAAGACGCTAATGGCTCGGCACCCCCGGATTTCTTTACGCATTACCGAACGAGCATGCCTTACGGCCCAAAGGCTTAGTTCACTTTGAAAGGCGAAAAACACGGCACCCTATTACTTGGTATTCCTTTATACCTTTAGGGGGTAAAAACCGATATCTGCGTGCAGATACCTGCACCCACGCAGCTTAGCGCCGACCAAAACACCCGGCTTTGTAGGTCTCCACAAAAACTCCCCGGATTATTTCAAAGGCCTTTTACCCCTGGCAACTGCAGCCTCTTATGCATGAATTGCCGGACAGAGGACTTCACAAACGGCCAATCGCCGTTACTTTGCGTTGCTCGTGCGGCTCAGTCGTATTGCAGAATGTAGCCCATTGGTTCATGAGGCGGCGTCGCCGCTCGAAGAGATCGGACCGGCTGTACGCGGCAATCGTTTTGTCACTGACGGTGTGCGCGAGCGCCATCTCAGCAACCGCGGCGGGAAAATTTGTACGCTCGGAACACCAATCGCGAAAACTGCTACGGAAGCCATGTGCGGTGATGCCGTCGTGGCTCATGCGCCGAAGCGTCATCAGAAGCGACATGTTGGATAAGGCCTTACTGGCTTTCCCGCCGGGAAACACGAAACCATCCTGATCATCTGTCCGCTGACAACTCTGCATTTGCTCTAGGATGAAAACCGCAGGCGTCGATAGTGGAACGCGATGCTCCGCGCCAGCCTTCATTCGTTCTGGCGGGACAACCCAAACCTTTTCGCGCAAATTGATCTCGCCCCATCTCGCGCCGAGCACCTCGCCGGTCCTAGCTGCCGTCAGGATCGCGAATCCAAGCGCGCAGGCCGCGATGCCCTCTTGGCCGCGCAATTTCGCTAAAAACGAAGGAAGCGATGCGTACGGCATTGCTGCGTGGTGCCGAACTTTGCGCACTTTGGAGCGTGCCGGCAATATTACATCGAGATGGCCACGCCACCGCGCCGGGTTCTCACCCTCTCGATACCCATGCACTTTCGACCAATCGAGCACAGCCTCGATCCGCCCTCGTAACCTACCCGCCGTTTCGGACTTTAAGGTCCAAATGGGTTCGAGCACTTTGAGCACTAGCGCCATATCGATAGACTGCACCGGCAGCTCGCCAATGATTGGATCGGCATAGGTAGCAAGGGTTGCTTCCCATTGCGCAGCGTGCTTTGGATTTCGCCAACCCGCACGATGTGACTTGATGTAACCTTTCGCACACTCGCTGAACGTGGTCGCTTTAGCCTCATCTAGCCGCACTCGCATGCGTTCAGTTTTTCGGGCCTCGATAGGGTCGGTGCCTTCATAGCGACGCCTCCGGGCATCCAACGCCTTTGCGCGAGCATCCTGCAGTCCGTAGAGCGCCAGCGGCCCCATACCCATCCAGCGCGCCCGACCGTTTAGCATAAAGCGGAACACCCAATTCTTTGCGCCGCTGTCGGTGACACGCAAGTACAATCCCCCGCCGTCGGCATACATGCCGGCCTTACGGGCTTTCTGAACCTTCAATGCGGTTAGCTTCCCGATCATTCGCGGCATGTCATCTTGTCCACAAATCAATCCACAAATATCAAGCGGATTTTGACGGACGGCAACGAACCTGTAAAGAAGGAAATTACCGAATAAAGCTAATCTTATCACCAGCTTGACGGACCGTGGCGAACGGCGGCGAATGACTACGGAAGCTGCGGTGGCGGAGAGGGAGGGATTCGAACCCCCGATAGGCTTGCACCTATGCCGCATTTCGAGTGCGGTGCATTCGACCACTCTGCCACCTCTCCAGGCGCCATTTTGGGGTGATTCCTCACCCGCGGTCGGGGCGAGTTCTAGGCGAGGACGGCGGGCCAGACAAGGCGCGGGGGCAAGATTTTCGCTGACACCCAAGCGCACCCAGGACACCAATAAAGGAGCCGAAAAATGGAGCATTTGACGGTTCGGGCCAATGGCGCCGCGTTCCATGTCGCCCGCGCCGGGAAAGGACAGCCGCTGATATTGCTGCATGGCTGGCCCGAATTCTGGCTGACCTGGGAGCCTGTCATGGCGCGGCTCGCCGATCGCTTCACGCTTTATGCGCCCGACTTGCGCGGTTTCGGCGACAGCGACAAGCCCAATGGGCCGCACGGTCCCGATCGGCACGCCGAGGACATGCTGGCGCTGATGGATGCGCTCGGCCTCGCGCAGGCCGGCATTGTCGGCCACGATGTCGGCGGCGGGCTGATGCAGCCGCTGGCACGCGCCGCGCCGGAGCGCATTGCCGGATTGTTCTTCTTCGATTTCGTCCATCCCGGCATCGGGCGGCGGATGGCGGAGCCGGACCGGCTGAACCACATCTGGTACCAGTCGCTCAACCAGCTCGAGATCGCACCCATGCTGATCGGCGCCAGCCGCGACAGCTGCCGCGCCTATATCGGCTATTTCCTGAAACACTGGAGCCATCGCCGCCAGGCATTCGACGACGTGCTCGAAGCGTTCGTCGACAATTTCCTGAAAGACGGAAACCTCGCCGGCGGCTTTGCGTATTATCGCGGCGCGCATGCCGGGCGCATCCGGATGCTGAAGGGCGAGGCGCCCAGGCTGACACCGATCGATCTGCCGACCTGCGTTCGCTGGGCCGAACACGACCCGCTGTTTCCCTACGCCTGGACCGATCGGCTCGGCGAGACTTTTTCAAATCTCGATCTTGCGATGTTTGAAGGCGTCGGGCACTTCGCGCATCGCGAAGATCCCGAGCGCGCAGCATCCGAGATCGCGGCGTTCTTCAAACGCATAGGTTGGAGCTGAGTGGGAGATAAAGGTGGGGCCGCCAGACGCGACAAAACACTGACGGCCCCGTGCCGCTACTTTGAAATTCTGGCCGGGAAGTGCGGCTTCGCCGGTCAGCTGGAGCGACGATTTGACGGTAGCGGCGCGCGCGGAAAGGGCAACGCGATCCCGGTTTTAACCTAACCAGTCAACCTTACCGCGCGCCGACGGAACTCTCATCGCGCGCACCGCTGGAATCGGAAAAATCGCTCCGGTCCCTTGTTTTCAGGGGTTTTGCTCGCTGCGGCCGGCATTAACCGAACTCGAACGCGCCCGTTAATCTTTACCCTTCTTTGCTTTCTTGTCGTCCTTGTCGCTGTCGCCCTTGTCTTTGGCCTTTTCGCTCTTGCCGTTTTCTTTCCTGCGATTGGTGAAGCGCGCATTGCCGAGACCGGTACCGATGGTCAGCACGCCCCATCGTTCGACATCCTGCATGTAAGGGACCTCGGAAAGCCCCTGCACGACGCCGTCATTATGCATCAACACCGCCGTGTCGTGATCGCCGATCATCGGTATAGCTTCCACGAGACTTGCCGGCAGATTGAATTTGCTGCTCTCCCAATTGCCCGGCAGATTCTGTGCACCTTTTTCGATCGAGCCATCGCCGTTGATCACACCGGGACAGGCAATGCCGATGAAAGGCGCCAGCTTGTGGCCCTCTGTTTCAGCCTCGGCGATCAGATCCTTCAGCATCTTGACCAGCCGTTTTACCGCGCCCTCGCGCGTCGGCTCGTCGTCGGCATGCCGCCACAGTTCGGACTTCCAAACCTCGGCCTTCGAAAGATCGGGCGTCTTCTTCCAGCGCGTCTCGACCACGCCGCAGCGGATGTTGGTGCCGCCGATGTCGACGCTCAGGATGCTGTCATAGCCCTCGAAAATCCATGACGGCGCCAGGTGCAGCGCGCCGATCAGGCCGGCGTCATCCGGATGAAAACGGATCGGCACCAGATCGACGTCATACTCCTCGGCCTTGAGGAGAAGCCCGGTGCGGGCGATCGCGAGTTCGCCGACCCGGCTTTGCCGGAATCCGCCACCGACCACAATGCGCTCGGTATCAGCCCAGGCCTTGGTCTTGAGGAAGCGCCCGGTCACATAGGCAAGCTCCTGCGCGAATTCCTCGATCGCGCCATGCACCAGCGCGGCGGCAGCGAGATCGTCGCCCACCAGCGCCTCGTCGAGGTCGCCCTTGGCGATCTCGTCAGTGGATTTTTTCCCCAACGGATCGTCGCCGTTTTTCTTCAGCGGCTTGCGCAGCGTATCCAATATCTTGCGAAACGCGCCCTTGCTGGCGCGGTCACCGAGGAACCCGTCATCGTCCTTCAGCTCTATATTAAAGCTGTCGACCTCGACGGACGGTAGACGGCCTGCGCCGTGGCGGGCGATGCCCGTTGTCGTGACTGTGTCTTCTGCCATTTTTGCCCTAGCCCAACCGGATTTCGGTGACACAACGGGCGGGGAACCCATTGGTTTCACTTGGGCGAGTGGCCAATGGCGAAGGGCGAGCAGCGAATGGGCCGCCCTATTCGCCGTTTCCTGATCCAAATCCTTCATTTGGCCCGGTTTTTGGGCTCCTTTGCCTTGACTCGGGGCTGCCAGCGGCTATAAGTCCCGGCATCCGGCGCGGGATTTCTCGCGCCGCTTGTTTTTGCGCGAATTTGAGGGCTCACACCCCGACCGTGCGAAAATCGTACCCATAACGACTGACCAAAAAGCCGACCCGGACATGCCCCTATGGGGAGACGTCCGAGGCCGGGATCGAACACGAAGGAATAAAACGATGTTCGCAGTCATCAAAACCGGCGGCCGGCAATACCGGGTCGTTCCGAATGATGTACTCGAGATAGGCAAGATCGCCGGCGACGTCGGCACGATCGTGCAACTTGGCGAAGTTCTGGTGCTCGGCGGTGACACGCCGGTGCTGGGCATGCCCACGGTCGCCGGCGCCTCGGTCGCGGCAGAAGTGCTGGACCACAAGCGCGGCGCCAAGGTGATCGCGTTCAAGAAGCGCCGCCGCAAGAATTCGCGCCGCAAGCGCGGCTATCGCGACGAGCTCACGGTGCTTCGCATCACCGAGATCCTGGCCGATAACGCCAAGCCTTCGATCGGCCCGCGGCCGAAGAAGGAAAAGGTCGTCGCGGCGCCCGCCGAGGGCGACGAGGCACCGGCGGCCAAGAAGGCGCCCGCAAAAAAGGCTCCGGCCAAGAAGGCTGCAGCCAAGAAGTGATATCAGCGCATCAGAATGTGATGCGTGACAAAGCGTGAAATGATTCCGTCAAGGAATTGATCTAGATTACGGCGAAGTTGGAGACGGGCCATGGCTCACAAAAAAGCAGGCGGTTCATCGCGGAACGGACGTGATTCAGCAGGCAAGCGCCTTGGCATCAAGGCGTATGGCGGCGAGCACGTGATCCCCGGCAACATTATCGCGCGTCAGCGCGGCACCACCTGGCATCCCGGCCTTAATGTGGGCATGGGCACCGACCATACTCTCTTCGCCAAGATCGAAGGTCACGTCGAGTTCCGTGCAAAAGGCAATGGCCGCACTTTCGTATCGGTTGTTCCGATGGCGGAGGCGGCCGAATAGACGGTGGACAACATGAGTCCGCCGGGTCCTGTTGAACCGGCGGAGTCAAAAAAGGCTCCAAGGGGAGGCGGGAAACCGGCCTCCCTTTTTGTTTGCGTATGTTTTCGCATTTCAGGAGCCCGACATGTTGCAGGACATCCCGACCCCGACATTGCGTGAAGCGAGTCCATGCGTCCTCGAGACCGAGCGGCTGACCTTGCGCCGGCCGACGCTCGCGGACGTAAAAGCGATTGCGTACCTCGCCAACGATCGCCGCATTGCGGAAAACACCCGCCGCCTGCCGCATCCGTACTCAAGGGATCACGCCGTCGAATTCGTGCGCGCGTTGGGCGGTGGCCGGGCAACCGTGTTCCTGATCGAGAACAATCATTCGCCGCTCGGCATGGTCGGCATCGACTGGCGCGAGCAGGACGCACCGGAACTCGGCTATTGGCTTGGCGTCGAGCATTGGGGCCAGGGCTTTGGCACCGAAGCTGCGCGCGCGGTGATCGATTTTCACTTCGAGGAATTCGATGCCGAGCACCTGATATCAGGCGCCCGCGTCGCCAACCCCTCCTCGCGCAACATCCTGGAGAAATGCGGCTTCCAGTGGAGCGGCGTCGAACTGCACCGCTTCGAGGCGCTGGGATCGTCGACCCCGGTCGACTGTTTCCGTCTGTCGCGCAGCGTCTGGTCGTCGCTGAAGAACTGGGGCACTTCGACGAGGAGAGAGCGGTAGCCGTCTCCCTTCCCCTCTCCCCTTGTGGGAGAGGGTGGCACGGACGCGCGAAGCGCGTTCGTGACGGGTGAGGGGTTGTCTCCGCGGATGGAGACCCCTCATCCGGCGCTTCGCGCCACCTTCTCCCACAAGGGGAGAAGGGAAGAATCATCACGCCGGTGGATTGACCACCGTCTCCTCGCGCCCGAGCTGCTGCTCGCGCAGGAAGATGTAAAGTCCGGCGCCGATGATGATCGCGGCGCCTACGATGGTCGCCGGTGACGGCACGTCTCCCCACACCACGAAGCCGAAGATCACCGCCCACACGATCATCGAATATTGATACGGCACCACGACGCTGGCCGGCGCCAGTTTCAGCGAGCGGTTGACGCATAGCAGCGCGCACACCGAAATAATGCCCGCCGCGGCAAACAGGCCCAGGCTGCCGGGCGACGGCGTCACCCAGCCAAACGGCGACATCACCGCGCCGAGCAGGAAGGTGCCGGCGAATTGCGATGACGCCAGCACGATATCCGGCGTCGCCCGCAGCGAGCGCGTGATCAGCATCAGCAACGCGAATGAAAAGCTGCCGGCGAGCGCGATCATTGCGGGCCAGCTCACGGTCTGTGCCGATGGCCGCAGCGCGATCAATACGCCGGCGAAGCCGATCAGAATGGCGGTCCAGCGCCGCCAGCCGACGCGCTCGCCCAGCACCAGCCCCGACAGCGCCGTGACGAAAATCGGCGCCGCCAGATAATAGGTGATGACGTCGGCGAGCGGCAGATAGACGGTCGCGATAAAGAAGGCGGCAACTTCCAGCGTGGAGAGCGTCACCCGGAGCAATTGCAGCCATGGCCGTTCCAGGCGCGTGAATTCGGCGCGCTGCTTCCAGATGATCGGCAGCAGCACCAGGAGCGCCGCGCAGGCGCGCAGCCACAGCAATTGCCCGACCGAATAGGTCGCGACCATGAACTTGCCGAGCGCGTCGCCGAACGAGAACATGAAGATCGACAGCAGCATCAATCCGATGCCGGCCAGCCGCGCGGAACGCTCGTCATAGGTGGATGGTTTTGCGAAGAGGCTCATCGATGAATTCGGCGTTTCCCATCATGGCCGGACAAAAGCGCGAAGCGCGTCTTTACGCCAAGGCTCCGGCCATCGACGTCTTTTTGTTGCTGCGATGTTTTAAAGACGTGGACGCCCGGGATGTCCAGTGCGAAGGCGCGCTTTGTGCGTTTACCCCTCATGACGAATTGAACGGATTGTCGCAGTATCCCCTCTGCGATACCGGTACGCCATCTCGCAAGGCACAACAGGAATCCGAGCCATGACCGACTTCGACCCCGCCCAACATCGTATGGTGTCTGAGCAGCGCTGGTTCGAGGATTTCAAGCTCGGCGAGCGTTTCGTGATCCCGAGCCGGACCCAGACCTCGGCCGTGTTCGCCGCGTTCCAGACCGCGAGCGGCGATACCCACCCGATCCACTACGATGTCGAATATTGCCGCGCCCGCGGCATGCCGGACCTGCTCGCGCATGGATTCCAGACCCTGGTCCACACCGCGCCGGGCGCCGGGCTGTTTCCTTACATTGTCGAGGAATCGCTGATCGGATTTCTCGAACAGTCGAGTAGGTTCCTCAAGCCGGTCTATGCCGGCGATACCATCTATCCCGCGCTTGAAGTAACCGAACTTGTCCCCGGCCGCAGCACCGGCGTGGTGACGCTGCGCTCGACCGTGTTCAATCAGCGCAAGGAACTGGTGCTGGAAGGCATGCAGAAGTTTTTGATCCGCAAGCGGCCGAGCTGATCGCGTCTCTTTCGATCACCCCAGGCCCCGATGTAAGCTGGTTGGAGCGATATCACGCCTGAGCGGCCGGAATATCGCCCAAGGCCGTAAAAAGGCCCGAAAATTAAGGCTTTTCGCCAATGTTTGGTGGCTTGAGGGTTGCCGCAGCGGCCCCCCTGCCTTACCTAGTACCTATTCTGCACCGATTGATCGGAACGAGGCTCCAGCGCTCGTTTGACGCGTTTACCGCAGATAAGTCTACGCAATCTGCGTAAACTTGATTGCACCGCGATCCGCTGCCCAATTCGCTCGAAAACGCCATAGAAGCCATCATGAAATTCCTTGACGAAGCAAAGGTCTATATCCGCTCCGGCGACGGCGGCAACGGCTGCGTTGCGTTCCGCCGCGAGAAGTTCATCGAGTTCGGTGGCCCCTCCGGCGGCAATGGCGGCCGCGGCGGCGACGTCGTCATCGAAGTGGTCGATGGACTGAACACGCTGATCGACTATCGCTACCAGCAGCACTTCAAGGCGCAGAAGGGCACCAATGGCATGGGCAAGGACCGCCATGGCGCCAACGGCAAGTCGATCGTGCTCAAGGTGCCGGTCGGCACGCAGATCTTCGACGAGGATCGCGAGACCCTGATCCACGACTTCACCACGCTCGGCGAAAAATTCGTGCTGGCCGAAGGCGGCAATGGCGGCTTCGGCAATGCGCATTTCAAATCCTCCACCAACCGCGCGCCGCGCAACGCCAATCCCGGCCAGGAAGGCGAGGAACGCTGGATCTGGCTGCGGCTGAAATTGATCGCCGATGCCGGCCTCGTCGGCCTGCCCAACGCCGGCAAGTCGACCTTCCTCTCGGTCGTCAGCGCGGCAAAGCCGAAGATCGCGGACTATCCCTTCACCACATTGCATCCGCAGCTCGGCGTCGTGAATGCGCAGGGCCGTGAATTCGTGCTGGCGGATATTCCGGGCCTGATCGAGGGCGCGCATGAAGGCGCCGGCCTCGGCGACAGGTTCTTGGGCCATGTCGAACGCTGCCGCGTGCTGCTGCATCTGATCGATGCGACCTGCGAACATGCCGGCAAGGCCTACAAGACGGTCCGCACCGAGCTCGATGCCTATGAGGGACATCTCGCCGAGAAGATCGAAATCGTCGCTCTCAACAAGATCGATGCCGTGACGCCGGACGAGCTGAAGAAGCAAAAGGACCGGTTGAAGCGCGCGGCGAAGAAGACGCCGCTGCTGATCTCGGCGGTGACCGGCGAAGGCATGCCGGAAGCCCTGAAGGCGCTGGTCGAGGTGATCGGCGAAGCCCCGGTTTCGCTGAAGGCCAAGGGCGGCGCGGCACAGGCCGAACCCTGGACCCCGGCGACGCCGCAGGGCTGAAGCTTGCGGCGCAAGGCGGTTTGCAATCAGCCGTTCGATATTGCAGCATCGGACGATTGAAATCGTACCCTGTGTGAAGCATGCCGCAGCCCAAGAACGTCCTCTGGATCATGTGCGATCAGCTTCGCTATGATTATTTGGGCTGTACCGGCCACCCGACGCTGACCACGCCGAACATCGATGCGATGGCGAAACGCGGCGTGCGCTTTTCAAAAGCCTATGTGCAGTCACCGATCTGTGGCCCCTCGCGGATGTCGTTCTACACCGGCCGCTACATGCGCTCGCACGGCTCGCACTGGAACGGCTGGCCGCTGCGGGTGGGCGAGCCCACGCTCGGCGATCACCTGAACAAGATCGGCGTCCGCAACGTGCTGGTCGGCAAGACTCACATGGCCCCTGACATCGAAGGCCTGAAGGCGCTCGGGATCGCGCCGGATTCCATCATCGGCGTGCATGTGTCGGAATGCGGTTTTGAGCCCTATGAACGCGACGACGGCCTGCATCCCGATAACCGGCCCCGCCCGCGTTACGACAATTATCTTCGTGAGCAGGGCTATGAGGCCACCAATCCCTGGGAGCACTGGGCCAATTCAGGCGCGGATGACGACGGCGCGCTGCAGAATGGCTGGCTATTGGTGCACGCCGACAAGGCCGCGCGCGTTTCCGAAGAGCATTCCGAAACGCCCTACATGACCCGCCGCGCGATGGATTTTATCACAGAGGCCGAAGCGGACGGACGTCCCTGGTGCCTGCATCTGTCCTATATCAAGCCGCATTGGCCCTATATCGCCCCCGAGCCCTACGCCAGCATGTACAGCGCCGCCGACATCTTGCCGGCGGTACGCTCGGAGAAGGAGCGTCTGGAAGCCCATCCGGTGTTCGCCGCCTATATGGACATGCGCTACTCGCGCAACATGGCGCGCGACGAGGCGCGGGAAAAAGTCATCCCGACCTATATGGGCCTGATCAAGCAGATCGACGACCAGATGGGCGTGCTGATGCAGTTCCTGGAGAGCCGCGGCCTGCTCGACACCACGATGATCGTGTTCACCTCTGACCATGGCGACTATCTCGGCGACCACTGGATGGGCGAGAAGGATCTGTTCCACGATCAATCCGCCAAAATTCCGCTGATCGTGATCGATCCGTCACGCGAGGCCGACGCGACGCGCGGCACTGTCAGCGATGCGCTGGTCGAGGCGATCGATCTGGCGCCGACCTTCATCGAGTATTTCGGCGGCAAGGCGCCGGATCATATTCTCGAAGGCCGCTCCCTGATGCCCCTGCTGCACGGCGCTACTCCCGCCGATTGGCGCAAGGTGGCGTTCTCCGAGTACGATTACTGCATGCAGGACGTTCGCTTGAAGCTGAACCAGCCGATCGAACAATGCCGCCTGTTCATGGCGTTCGACGGCCGCTGGAAATACGTTCAGGCCTCAGGCTTCCGCCCGATGCTCTACGACCTCGAAAGCGATCCGCAGGAATTTGTCGATCGCGGCGAAGATCCGTCATGCGCTGACGTGATCGGGCGGCTGCAGGCGGCGCTGTTCGACTGGGCGCTGCATCCCAAGATGCACATCACCACGCCGAACGCGAAGATCGCCGCCTACGCGGAGAACCAGCTTCAGGTCAAGAACGGCGTACTGATCGGGATCTGGGACGAGGCGGAGCTCGCCGCGATCCGCAAGCGGATTGCAACGCAATAGCGCCGGGAGGCTCTCCCATGCATGTCCTCGCTGCCCTGCTTCTCGCGCTCGTGACCACCCTGCCCGCCTCCGCCCAGATCGCCCCGACCGAGACGGAAGTGCGTGCCTATGGCGGCCTGCATGCCGCCGCCGCCCGCGGCGACATCGCCGAAATCGAACAGCGCATCGGCTCAAATGAAAACAAGGAAGCGACCGACAGCCGGCAACGAACGCCGCTGCACGTCGCCGTCTACCTGAAAAAGCACGATGCCGCCCGCGCCCTGATCCGGCTCGGCGCCGATCCCAACAAGCTTGAGATCGATCGTTACGACATCATCACGATCGCGGCGGTCGCCAACGATGTGCCGATGCTCCGAATCGCGATCGAGGGCGGAGGCAACCCAAAGGCCGTCACCAGCCGCTACGACGGCACGGCCCTGATCGCGGCAGCTCATCTTGGCCATGCTGAAGTGGTGCGAATGCTGATCGCCGCGAAGGCACCGCTGGATCACGTCAACAATCTGAAATGGACCGCGCTGATCGAATCCATCGTGCTTGGCGACGGCGGCAGGAACCACACCGAGACGCTGCGCGCCCTGGTCGAGGCCGGCGCCGACGTGAACATTCCGGACGGCAGTGGCGCGACACCGCTCAAACTCGCGAAAGGTCACGGCTATCGCGAGATGGTGGCCATCCTGGAAAAGGCCGGAGCGAAATGAGGGTAGTCCTCGAACCGATATCAGTGCGCGCCAGCCTCAATTCGTGATCTTGTAGCCGGTTGCCTTCACGATCGGCTGCCAGAATGCGGTGTCGGCGGCGAGCCTTTGCGTCAATTCCTCCGGTGTCGAGCCGACCGGGATAAGCATTATCGCGAGCAGCTTCTCCTTCACATCCGGCTTCGTCAGCACCTCGGCAACCGCGGCGCTGACCTTTTTCGCGAAGTCCGGCGAGCTGCCCGCCGGCAGCCACATGCCGTACCAGGCATCGGCCACCAGATCGACGCCGCTTTCCTTCAGAGTAGGAATGTCCGGCAAGAACGACGAGCGCGTGGCACTGGCAATCGCAACGATCTTTAATCCCCCGGCGCGATGCTGCGCGATCGCATCTGACACTGTTGTGATACCGAACGGTAAATGGCCGCCGATCAGGTCGTTCACGATTAACGCGGAGCCGCGGTACGGCACCTTGGTCATCGAAAGGCCGAGCACCTGCTCGAGCTGCCAACCGGTGAAATGCGGGATGTTGCCGCTGCCCGGCACGCCGTAGGTCGCCTTTGCAGGGTTTGCCTTCAGCCAAGCCACCAATTCCCTAAAATCCTTGACGCCAATCGCGGAGCTCGCCGCGATGGCAAACTCGAAGCGAACAAGTTGCGATACGGGCACGAAATCTTTCGCCGCATCGAAGCTTGGCGCGGTCTCGACCATCGGCAGCAGATACATGGTGGGACCGGTGGTCACGAGAACGGTGGCGCCGTCGGGGCTCGCGCCCTTCACTGCCCGGATACCGATCAACCCGTCGCCCCCGGTACGGCTCTCGACAATCACGTTGCGATCGAGCGCAGGCCCGAGATACTGCGCGATCAGGCGGCACAGCGCATCGCCGCTGCCGCCCGCCGCAAACGGGAAAATGATCTTCGTCAGCGGGCCGGACTGGCCAAGCGCCTCGCCCGTGCGACCGACCAATGACAGTCCAGCACATCCCGCCAAAAACGACCGACGATCCATTTATCTTCCCCCTGCAAGATTTGCCCCATTACACCAGACTGGGGCCACCATTGAAACATAGCTCATACGGTGCCGGGTCGCTTGCACCGGCCCGCGTCCTGCTGCAAAACAGCCCCCTTCCAGAGCATTCGAAGACCTCAATCCATGAAACGCCCCGCGCTCAAGAGTTTTCGCCGTATCGTCGTCAAGGTCGGCTCGTCGCTGCTGATCGATTCCGATGCGGGCGAGGTGCGGGCGCCGTGGCTGGCTGCCCTTGCCGCCGATATCGCCAAACTCCACGGCGAGGGCCGCGATGTGCTGGTGGTTTCGTCGGGCTCAATTGCGCTCGGACGCAGCCGCCTCAAGCTGCCGCGCGGGCCGTTAAAACTGGAGGAAAGCCAGGGGGCGGCGGCGGTCGGACAGATCGCGCTGGCGCGGATCTGGTCGGAAGTGCTCGGCGACCACGGCATCGGGGCCGGGCAGATCCTGGTGACGCTGCAGGACACCGAAGAGCGCCGGCGCTACCTCAATGCCCGCTCCACCATCGCCAAACTGCTGGAATGGCGCGCGGTGCCCGTCATCAATGAGAACGACACGGTCGCCACCAACGAAATCCGCTACGGCGATAATGACCGCCTCGCCGCGCGCGTCGCCACCATGACGAGCGCCGATTTGCTGATCCTGCTGTCCGACATCGACGGCCTTTACGATGCGCCGCCCGGCGCCAACCCCAATGCCAAACTGATTCCGATCGTGGAATCCGTCACCTCGGAGATCGAGGCGATGGCGGGGGCTGCCGAATCCGAGCTGTCGCGCGGCGGCATGTACACCAAGATCGAGGCGGCAAAGATCGCGACCACATCAGGCACGCACATGCTGATCGCCTCGGGCAAGATCGAGCATCCGCTGCAGGCCATCGCGGACGGCGGCCGCTGTACCTGGTTCCTGACGCCGGCCAATCCCGTCACCGCGCGAAAACGCTGGATCGCGGGATCGCTGGAGCCGAAGGGCACGCTGACCATCGACGCCGGCGCGGTTACGGCGCTGCGTGCCGGAAAGAGCCTGCTGCCGGCCGGCGTGATCCGGATCGACGGCCAGTTCGCCCGCGGCGACGCCGTGGTGGTGCGCGGCCCGGATACCCATGAAATCGGCCGCGGGCTTGTGGCCTATGATGCCGAGGACGCCGACAAGATCAAAGGCCGCTCCTCGCCTGACGTCATGGCCATTCTGGGCATCAGCGGCCGGGCCGAGATGATCCACCGCGATGATTTGGTGGTGGGGCCGGCCGGGACTGTTCCGGTCAAATAGAGCGTTTTCGAGCGAAGTGGGCACCGGTTCGCGCCAGGAAAACGCGACCAACAAAGAACTAGAGCCTCCAACGGGCTCTAGGCCAGTGGCCGACCTCTCCGCCCTGCCCAGCCCACCAGCCATGCCGGGTCCGCACCTCGCAAATGCGGGATTTCCGTGCTAGGACATGGCCTTAACCTGATACCTGACGTCTACTTGGGACCACCATGACTGCGCCGCTGAAAGCCATCGACGGCAACGCCGATTTGCCCGCTTTGATGACCGAACTCGCTTCCCGCGCGCGCGCTGCTGCGCGGGTGCTGGCGCTCGCCTCGCCCGACCAGAAGAACCGGGCGCTCGACGCCATCGCATCCGCGATCCGCAGCCACGCACCTGATATCCTCGCCGCCAATGCCGAGGACGTCTCCGAAGTGCGCGCCGGCGGCGCGACCTCGGCCTTCATCGATCGCCTGACGCTGACGCCGGCCCGGGTCGAAGCGATGGCCGAGGGTGTCGCGACCGTGCGCGGGATTGCCGATCCGATCGGCGCCGTCACCGAAAGCTGGCAGCGCCCCAACGGCATGACCATCGAGCGCGTGCGGGTGCCTCTCGGCGTCATCGCCGTGATCTTCGAAAGCCGCCCCAATGTCGCCGCCGACGCCGGCGTGCTGTGCCTGAAATCCGGCAACGCCGTGATCCTGCGCGGCGGCTCCGACAGTTTCCGTTCCTGCCGCGCGATCCATGATTGCCTGGTGCAGGGTCTTCGCGAAGCCGGCCTGCCCGAGGCCGCGATCACGCTGGTGCCGACCCGCGATCGTGCCGCGGTGGGCCTGCTGCTGACCGGCTTGAACGGCGGCGTCGACGTGATCGTGCCGCGCGGCGGCAAGAGCCTGGTCGCGCGCGTCGAAGCCGAAGCGCGCGTGCCGGTGTTCGCGCATCTCGAAGGCGTCAACCACGTCTATGTCGATCACACCGCCAAGCTCGAAATGGCGAAGTCGATCGTGCTCAACGCCAAGATGCGCCGACCCGGCGTTTGCGGGGCCGCCGAGACCTTGTTGGTCGATCGCGCCGGCGCGTCTGTTAACCTCAAGCCGCTGGTCGAAATGCTGATCGATGCCGGCTGCGAAGTGCGCGGCGACGCCGCCGTGCAGCGCGTCGACAGCAGGGTGAAACCCGCGTCCGACGAAGATTGGGACACCGAATATGAGGACGCGATCATCGCGGCGAAAGTGGTCGATGGGCTCGATGACGCGATCGCGCATATCCAGAATCACGGCTCGCACCACACCGATGCGATCGTGACGGAAGACGCCGATGCCGCCGAGAAATTCCTGAGCGAAGTCGACTCGGCGATCGTGCTGCACAATGCATCAACGCAGTTCGCCGATGGCGGCGAATTCGGCTTCGGCGCCGAGATCGGCATTGCCACCGGCAAATTCCACGCCCGCGGCCCTGTCGGCGCCGAGCAACTGACCAGTTTCAAATATCGCGTCCACGGCACCGGGCAGACGCGGCCGTGACCCTAACGACGCTTTCGAGCAAAACCCCGCGCGCGCAGTGGCGGCATTGATGCCGCCGCAATCCGCTTCGCAAGCGATCCCGTTCCACACCAACGGCATGCGCGTTGGCCTGCTCGGCGGCTCGTTCAATCCGCCGCACGCGGCGCACCGCGCCATCAGCCAGTTCGCGCTGAAGCGTCTGAAGCTCGATCGCGTCTGGTGGCTGCTGACACCGGGCAATCCGTTGAAGGATAATGGCGGGCTGCACGACCTGTCCGAACGCGCCGATGCCGCGCGGAAAGTCGCCGACGATCCGCGCATCGATATCAGCTGTCTCGAAGCTGTCATTGGCGTCAGGTACACTGTCGATACGATCATCCATTTGCGGCGCCGCGTCTCCGGTGTGCATTTTGTCTGGATCATGGGCGCTGATAATCTTGCGCAGTTCCATCGCTGGAAGGATTGGCGGCGCATCGCGTCCGAGGTGCCGATCGCTGTGATCGACCGCCCCCCACAGAGTTTCCGGGCGCTTGCCGCCCCTGCCGCACAGGCGCTGGCGCGCTACCGCCTGCCCGAGAATCAGGCCGCCCGGCTGGCGGATCAGCAGACCCCCGCCTGGGCTTTCCTCACCGGCATGAAACTGAACCTGTCTTCGACCGGCCTTCGGAACTCGGACGGAAGCTGGAGGACGAAGTGAGCCTTGAAAGTCAGCTTTGGGGCTCACTGGAATATTGAAACCGTTAACCCCACATGCCTAATATAGCCCGTGGGCGCCAAGGATTCGGCGTTCGCGATACAGTGAAAGGAATGGTCCCTGGCCACATCTGTATTGTCCAAGTCTGTTTTGCCCAAGGTTTCCAAGACTCCTGCAAAGGCGACTCCTGCAAAGCCTGCTGCAAAAACCGCCCGCAAAACATCGACCAAAGCTGCGGCCTTGAAGGCGCAACCCGACGCCGACAAGACGCTGAATATGATCCTCTCCCGCCTCGACGATATGAAGGCGGAAGAAACGGTCACCATCGACCTTCGCGGCAAATCGGCTTTTTCCGACTACATGATCGTCACCACGGGCCGGGCCAACCGGCACGTCGGCGCGATCGCGGAAAACGTCACCAAGGCCCTGAAGGAAACCGGCATCAAAGGCATCCATGTCGAGGGCTTGCCCAATTGCGACTGGGTGCTGATCGATTCCGGCGATGTGGTCGTGCACGTATTCAGACCCGAGGTGCGCGAATTCTACAATCTGGAAAGATTGTGGACGCAAAACCCGGCGGCGGCGAAGGCGATCTGAGTTTTTGAGCCGATGCGAATCGGCTGCAGCGCATGTAGCGTGCGTGCGCCGTTGGCGCGCGAGTAAACGATTTGACGAATTTTTTGCGCGGCATGCTTTGAATGAAGATCGTCGTCGTTTCCATCGGCCGGCTGAAACAGGGCCCGGAGCGGGAACTGGCCGAACGCTATCGCGAGCGCTTCGAGGACATCGGCCGCAAGCTCGGCTTTCGCGGCCTCGAGATTCATGAAATTCCGGAAAGCCGCGCGCGCGACGCCGCGACCCGGATCGCCGACGAGGCGGCTGCGATTTCAGCGCTGATCCCGGAGAAATGCGTGCTGGTGGCGCTCGACGAACGCGGCAAGAGCATCGACAGCGCAAGCTTCGCCCAGCAGCTCGGCCGCTGGCGTGACGAAGCTGTCGCCAACACAATTTTCACAATCGGCGGCGCGGACGGACTTTCGCCCGATTTGCAGCGCAGAGCCAAGCTGCGCATTGCGTTCGGCTCGGCGACCTGGCCGCATCAAATGGTCCGCGTCATGCTTCTGGAACAGATTTACCGGGCCGCGACGATTCTGTCGGGCCACCCCTATCACCGCGCTTAGGCACGGTAGCGTGAATAGAGAGCGCTGAATAACTGGATGCACACAACACGGGACATTCAAGTACGCGCTGACGCCATCGGCCATGATGGTTCGTTGGCGTCGCGTGTTCCGCTTTGCGTCGTGCTGTTGTCCGCAAGCCTGATGGGTCTTTCGATTTCGCCGGCGGCCGCGCAGGTGACGGCGCCCGCACAGCCGGCACCATCCCAGCAAGCGCCTGCCCAGCAGTTGCCTGCCCAACAAGCCGCCGCGCCTTCCCCCGAAGCTATCAAGGAACGCGAGCAGGAACTGGAAGCCGCGCGCGAGCAGCAGAAGAAGGCCGCCGAGCTGCAGCAGAAGCTTAAAGCTGATATCGCAGCGATCGGGCAGGACCGCAGCAAGCTCAACGCGCAGCTGATCGACATCGCCGCCCAGGTGCGCGGCGTGGAAACGCGCATCGGCGACGCCGAAGCGCGGCTGCGTCCGCTCGACAGCCGTGAGCAGCAGATTCGCGGCTCCCTCGACTCGCGCCGCGCCGAGATCATCGAGGTGCTGGCGGCGCTGCAGCGTGCTGGACGGCGCACACCGCCGGCGCTGCTGGTCCGCCCGGAAGACGCGCTGCAATCGCTCCGCACCGCCATGCTGCTCGGATCTGTTGTGCCCGAGCTCCGCGGTCGCGCGGAAAGATTGGCCAACGATCTCGGCGAACTCGTCGCGCTCCGCAAGACCATCGCCACCGAGCGCGATGCGCTGGCGCTCGACCGTGACAAGTTGAAAGACGATCAGATCCGGATGGCGGCGCTGGTCGAGGAGCGGCAGCGCAAGCAGAGCGCGATCGAAAAGGACATGGAAGCGGAAGCCGCCCGCGCCATCACGCTGTCCAAACAGGTCGACAGTTTGCAGGGCCTGATCGCCAAACTGGAGCAGGACCTGAAAAGCGCCGCCAAGGCGGCCGCCACCGCCAGCCTGAAGGGGGCCCCGGTGACCCCCGGCGGCAAGCCCAATCTGGGGGCGCTGAAGGATCCTGCCCGGCTCAGCCCGGCGATCGCCTTTGCCTCCGCCAAGGGATTGTTCGCCCTGCCGGTCAATGGCCGCAAGATTCGCGATTTTGGCGGTTCCGACGGCGCAGGTGGCGTCGAAAAAGGCATTTCCTTGGCAGCCCGGGCCGGTGCCCAGGTCACAACCCCGTGTGACGGCTGGGTTGTTTACGCCGGGCCGTTCCGCAGCTACGGACAACTCTTGATCCTCAATGCCGGTGGCGGGTATCATGTCCTGATCGCCGGGATGGAGCGCATTTCGGTTAACATCGGCCAGTTTGTACTTACGGGGGAGCCGGTCGCGACCATGGGGTCGACATCCCAGGTTGCATCCATTCTCGCCACCACCGCGAGTCAGCCCGTGCTCTATGTTGAGTTCCGTAAGGACGGCACTCCAATCGATCCAGGCCCATGGTGGGCCGCAAATGAAGGCGAAAAGGTTCGCGGATGATGCGCAAGACTTCAGTAATTCTCCTCAGCGCCGCCACCGGCGCAGCATTGACGCTCTTCGTGACGCAGCCTCGTTCTGTGCTGATGGGATCGGTCGCGCGTGCGGCGACCTCGGACACCTATCGCCAGCTCAATCTGTTCGGCGATGTATTCGAGCGCGTGCGCAGCGACTACGTCGAGAAGCCAGACGATTCCAAGCTGGTCGAGTCCGCCATCTCGGGCATGCTGGCCGGTCTCGATCCGCATTCCAGCTACATGGACGCCAAGAGCTTCCGCGACATGCAGGTGCAGACCCGCGGTGAGTTCGGCGGCCTCGGCATCGAAGTCACGATGGAAGACGGTCTGATCAAGGTCGTGTCCCCGATCGACGACACGCCGGCGTCGAAGGCCGGCATCATGGCCAACGACATCATCACCAATCTCGACGACGAAGCCGTGCAGGGTCTCACCCTCAACCAGGCCGTCGAGAAGATGCGCGGGCCGGTCAACACCAAGATCCGGCTCAAGATCATCCGCAAGGGCCAGGACAATCCGATCGAAGTCACGCTGGTACGCGACAATATCCGCGTCCGCTCGGTGCGCGCCCGCGTCGAAAGCGAAGATATCGCCTATATCCGCATCACGACCTTCAACGAACAGACCACCGAGGGCCTCAAGCGCGAGATCGGCAATCTGACGAATCAGATCGGCGCCGACAAGCTGAAGGGCTTCATCATCGACATGCGCAACAATCCCGGCGGCTTGCTGGAGGAAGCGGTGACGGTTTCCGACACCTTCCTCGAGCGCGGCGAGATCGTCTCGACCCGCGGCCGCAATGCCGAGGAAACCCAGCGCCGCGCTGCGCATGTCGGCGACCTGACAAAGGGCAAGCCGGTGATCGTGCTGATCAACGGTGGCTCCGCCTCCGCTTCCGAAATCGTGGCGGGTGCGCTGCAGGACCACAAGCGCGCGACGCTGATCGGTACCCGCTCTTTCGGCAAGGGCTCGGTCCAGACCATCATCCCGCTCGGCAGCGGCAACGGCGCGCTGCGTCTGACCACCGCGCGCTATTACACGCCGTCGGGCAAATCTATCCAGGCCAAAGGCATCGTTCCCGATATCGAGGTGCTGCAGGACGTCCCCGACGAGCTGAAGTCGCGTACCGACACCAAGGGCGAAGCCTCGCTCCGCGGCCATCTGAAGAACGACGGCGACGAGAAGACCGGCTCGCAATCCTACGTGCCGCCGGACGCCAAGGACGACAAGGCGCTGAAGACCGCGGCCGACCTGCTGCACGGCATCAAGTCTACCGCCACCGCGGCGCCCGCGACCGGCGACAAGGCGGCGATCGACAAGCCCGCCACCAAGGCGGCGAACTGATCGAACCCAAGTCTGTTCGAACCTAAGTCAATTCCCGTGAAAAAGGGCGGCCTTCGGGCCGCCCTTTTTGTTGCCGGTTCCAACTATCCCCCGCGGCATCCCGGGGTGGACGGCTTTTGAGCGGGTCGCGAGCGTTCGAATCCGGTCCATCGTGGTATCGTCGGCGCGGTTGATTCGGGGAGGTCCATGACGGAAACGGCCGACGAGCTGAGCACGCCGCTCGGACAGGAAACCAAGCGCAAAAAGCGCCGGTTCCGGCTTCCGTTCACCGCGATGCAGGCACTGGCCGTGCTGCTTGGCCTGTTCCTGGTCGGCTTTGCCACCATCGCCCTGTTTACGGACAATCCCTTTGGCGGCGAGCCGATCGCGCACGTCGCCATGCGCAAGACGCCCGTGGCTGACGAGAAAGCCACCGCGGCCGCGTCCGGTCCCGTCGAGCAGGCTGCGAAATCCGCGCCCAAACAGACTGCGGTCGGCGAGAACAAGACTGTCACCATCATCGACGGATCCAGCGGCAAGCGGCAGGACGTCGTGATCGGCGGCGATGCCGGCAACAACAACGATGCGGAGACAGCGCCCGCAACCGCGATGGCCGGCATCGATCCGCGCCTGCTGGAGAAGTCGCGCTACGGCATGATCCCGGTGGTTGCCGACGGCCTGAAGCCGTTTACGGTCTATGCCGCCGACGCCGACCGCGCGAAGGCCGCCAAAATGCCCGTTGTCGCCATCGTCGTTGGAGGCCTCGGTGTCGGCGCCGCCAAGACGGTTGATGCCATCATGAAGTTGCCGCCCGCCGTGACGCTGGCGTTCACGCCCTACGGGGCCGACCCGACGAAACTCGCCGAGCGCGCGCGGGCGCAACGCCACGAGATCCTGCTGCAGGTCCCGATGGAGCCGTTCGATTATCCCGACAACGATCCCGGCCCGCAGACCCTGCTGACGACGCTGGCGCCCGAGCAGAATATCGACCGTCTGTATTGGCATATGAGCCGGATCCAGGGCTATGCGGGGATCGCCAACTTCATGGGCGCGCGCTTCGTGGCGACGGACGCCGTGATGCAGCCGATCCTCCGCGAGGCGGCCAAGCGCGGCCTCGGCTATCTCGATGACGGCTCCACCCCGCGTAGCGCCGCCCCCGCATTGGCGGCGGGACAGGCGATGCCCTTCACCAAGGCCGATTTCACCATCGACGCGGTGCCGACCTCGGCCGAGATCGACCGGACGCTGCTCAAGCTCGAAACCTTGGCCAAGGAACGCGGCTTGGCCGTCGGCGTCGCCTCTGCCCTGCCGATTTCGATCGAGCGGATCGCTGCCTGGATCAAGACGCTCGAGAACCGTGGCATCCTGCTTGTGCCATTGACAACGGCGATGCTGAAATCAAAATCAGGCTAGGGATCAACCTGATGGCGCCGATCCGGCATTGCCGGCTTCGCCCGCCTGATCGCTCGAACTGTGTGTAGGAAACCTGACGGAATGGCGCGCTACGAAGACCTGCCTTACCGGACATGCGTCGGCATGATGCTGATCAACGCAGCGGGGCTGGTCTTCATCGGTCGCCGCGCCGGAGGCATCGAGCATGTCGACGAGACGCACGTCTGGCAGATGCCGCAAGGCGGCGTCGACCCCGGTGAGGACACTTGGGCGGCGGCGAAGCGCGAGCTCTACGAGGAAACCAGCGTCCGATCGGTGGAGAAGCTCGGCGAGGTCTCCGACTGGCTGATCTACGACATTCCGCGCACCGTGGCCGGCCGTACCTGGAAGGGCCGCTACCGGGGGCAGCGCCAGAAATGGTTTGCGGTCCGCTTCACCGGCAAGGATAGCGAGATCAATGTCGCGAGCCCCGGCGGCGGCCACAAAGCCGAATTCATCAGTTGGCGCTGGGAGCCGATGAAGAATCTTCCGAACCTGATCGTGCCGTTCAAGCGGCCGGTCTATGAACGCGTGGTGAAGGAATTTTCCGGCCTCGCGGGCAAGTAATGTATCCGTCATTCCGGGGCGTGAGCGAAGCGAGCGAACTACGATGTGCTATTGCACATCAGAGAATCTCGAGATTCCCCGATGCGCAATTTGCGCATCTGTGATCTGGTCCTTCGGACCATCCCGGAATGACGCCAAACGCATCAACCTTCGATGACAGATACAAAACCCTACCGCCCCAATGTCGGGATCGCCTTGTTCAATGCCGCCGGTCAGGTGCTGATCGGCCGGCGCTTTCGCGACGATGGACCCGAGATCATCCTCCCCGGTCTCGAATGGCAGATGCCGCAGGGCGGCATCGACGCCGACGAGAACCCGCGCGATGCCGTGATGCGCGAACTCTGGGAGGAGACCGGCGCAGTCAGCGCCGAGCATCTCGGTGAAACCGACTGGATGACTTACGAGTTTCCGCCCTATGACGGTCCGCCCTCGCATCGCCTCGCAAAATTCCGCGGCCAGCGGCAAAAATGGTTTGCCCTGCGCTACACCGGGCGCGACGACGAGATCGACCCGCTGACGCCGCGCAACGGGCAGCCGGCCGAATTCGACCAATGGCGCTGGGAACGGCTCGACCGCGTCGCCGATCTCGTGGTGCCGTTCCGGCGCGAGGTGTACATGGCCGTCGCCGCGGCGTTCGCACGATTTTCAACCACGCCGACTTGAGAAAGTGCCGATGCCGATCCGCGCGATATTTTTCGACGTTGGCGAGACGCTGATCGACGAAACGCGCCTGCTGCACGGCTGGGCCGACACCATGGGCGTCGATAGGGCCGAGTTTCTGGCCGTGCTCGACGATATCATTGCCAAAGGCGAAAATTACCGCCTGATCTTCGAGCGGCTGCGGCCGGGTTTTGACGTCCGTGCCGCCGCCGCCGAGCGCAAGCGAAGCGGAACTGATTTCAGGATTGAAGCGCGCGATCTCTATGCCGACGCCAGGCCATGCCTGTCCGAACTGACGCAAGACGGCTGGTTTGTCGGTATCGCCGGCAATCAGCCGCCCACGGCCAAAGCGGCGCTCGAATCGTTCGGCCTGGAGGCCAGATTGATCACGACCTCGGCGGAGCTCGGCGTCGACAAGCCTTCACTCGATTTCTATCGCGAGACCCTCGCCAAGACCTCCACAATGTCCGAGTTCGATCCAGCCGAAGTGCTCTATGTCGGTGACCGTCTCGATAACGACGTCATTCCGGCACGGAATTTTGGCATGAAGACCGCCTTACTTGAACGCGGCCCTTGGGGTCGCAACCATGTTCGCTGGCCCGATGCCGCGCTCGCCGATTTCATACTGAAAGATCTGGCCGGATTGCCGGCATTGCTGCGCGGGATGAAGCAGCAGAGCTGATATAAGCCGCTAGTTCGGTCCGACCGTGACTGGTCCGATCGCGGCGATGCGGCAATCAGTGTCGCGCTTGGCGCACCCGCTGAGAGCTTCGTTGACCGGGGCGGCTCGCGAAAGAAATACTGCCGCAAAAAGTTCAGCGCCCGTCACGGTGTGACGAGCGCTGGTGTTATCAGGGGCCTTCATTGCGCCCCGGAGCGGGACCCCGGGGCTTAATGCATCGCCGTCGTGCTGATCTGGTGCTCGATGCTCTTGAAGTGATCGAGCCGCTCGATGGCGTGGTCGAGTTCGGAGCCTTCCTTCTCGGCGAGCTTGGCTTCCATCTCGGCAATCGTCTCGGCGAACTGCGTCCTGTCGAGCTCCTGCGTCGAGATGGCGACGTCGGCGAGCACGGTGAGGCCCTTCTCCGACACTTCGGCAAGGCCACCGAGCACGATGATCTTCTGATGCGTGCCGCCGGAGGTGATGGTCAAGATGCCCGGACGGACCGCGGCCACAACCGGCGCATGGCCGGCCAGCACGCCGAAATCGCCTTCGACGCCGGGCACGTCAACCTGATCGACTTCGCCGGAGAAGGCGAGTTTTTCGGGGGAGACCAGATCGAAGTGGAAGGTGGCCATGGAGCAGTCCTGCGAATAGGAAGTGGCGCGTAGCGAATAGTGAGTGGCGAATGGAAAGGCGAATATCTATTCGCTACTCCCTGTTCGCCATTCGCCTTAGGCTGCCTCGGCAGCCAGCTTCTTGCCCTTCTCGACGGCTTCTTCAATGTTGCCGACCATGTAGAAGGCCGCTTCCGGCAGATGGTCGTACTTGCCTTCGCACAATCCGCGGAAGCCCTTGATGGTGTCGGCGAGGTCGACGAACTTGCCGGGCGAGCCGGTGAACACTTCGGCGACATGGAACGGCTGCGACAGGAAGCGCTCGATCTTGCGGGCGCGGGCAACCGCGATCTTGTCCTCTTCGGAGAGTTCGTCCATGCCGAGAATGGCGATGATGTCCTGCAGCGACTTGTAGCGCTGCAACACCTGCTGAACCATACGCGCGGTCTCGTAGTGCTCCTGGCCGACGACCAGCGGGGACAGCATGCGGGAGGTCGAGTCGAGCGGATCCACCGCGGGGTAGATGCCCTTTTCCGAAATCGCGCGGTTCAACACCGTGGTCGCGTCCAAATGGGCGAACGAGGTTGCGGGCGCCGGGTCGGTCAAGTCGTCGGCCGGCACGTAGATCGCCTGCACCGAGGTGATCGAGCCCTTGTGCGTGGTGGTGATGCGCTCCTGCAGCGCGCCCATGTCGGTGGCGAGCGTCGGCTGGTAACCCACCGCCGAAGGAATACGACCCAAGAGCGCCGACACTTCCGAGCCTGCCTGGGTGAAGCGGAAGATGTTGTCGACGAAGAACAGCACGTCCTGGCCCTGATCGCGGAAGTGCTCGGCGACGGTAAGGCCGGTAAGGCCGACGCGGGCGCGGGCGCCCGGGGGTTCGTTCATCTGACCGAACACCAGCGCGCATTTCGACTTCACGTTCGGATCGGGATTGTGCGGATCGGCGTTGACCTTCGACTCGATGAACTCGTGATAGAGGTCGTTGCCTTCGCGGGTACGCTCGCCGACGCCGGCGAACACCGAGTAACCGCCGTGCGCCTTCGCGACGTTGTTGATCAGTTCCTGAATCAGCACGGTCTTGCCGACGCCGGCGCCGCCGAACAGGCCGATCTTGCCGCCCTTGGCGTAGGGCGCCAGCAGGTCGACGACCTTGATGCCGGTGACGAGAATTTCAGCTTCGGTGGACTGGTCGGTATAGCTCGGCGCTTCCGCATGGATCGGCCGCATGCCTTCCGACACCACCGGACCGGCTTCATCGATCGGTTCGCCGATCACGTTGATGATGCGGCCGAGCGTGCCGGCACCGACCGGCACCATGATCGGCGCGCCAGTATCGGTAACCTCACCGCCGCGGACCAGGCCCTCGGTGGTGTCCATGGCGATGGTGCGCACCGTGGATTCGCCGAGATGCTGGGCGACTTCAAGCACCAGACGGTTACCATTGTTGGTGGTCTCAATCGCGTTCAGAATGGCGGGCAGATGCCCTTCGAACTGCACGTCGACGACGGCGCCGATGACCTGGACGATGTGTCCGGTCTGGTTTGCTGCTGCGGCCATAAAACTTTCTCCTTCGAATTCTTGTCTCTGGAAGTCCGTCAGGGTGTCGCGCGAATGGCTAGAGTGCCTCGGCGCCGGAGATGATTTCGATCAGCTCCTTGGTGATCTGGGCCTGACGGGTGCGGTTGTAGATAAGGGTCTGCTTGCGGATCATGTCGCCGGCGTTGCGGGTGGCGTTGTCCATCGCGCTCATCTGCGCGCCGTAGAACGAAGCGTTGTTTTCCAGCAGCGCGCGGAAGATCTGCACCGCGAGATTGCGCGGCAACAGGCGCGTCAGGATCTCGTCTTCTTCCGGCTCATATTCGTAGGACGTCGACGGACCGGCATTCGCGGCCGGCTCTTCAACCACCAGCGGGATGATCTGCTGCGCGGTCGGGATCTGGGAGATCACGGATTTGAAGCGCGAATAGAACAGCGTGCAGACGTCGAATTCGCCGGCGTCGAAGCGCGCCAAGACCTTCCTGGCGATATCCTCGGCATTGATGAAGCCGAGCTGACGCACCGATTTCAGGTCGAGATGTTCGACGATCTGCTTGTCGAACTGGCGGCGGAGCTGCTCGTAGCCCTTCCGGCCGACGCAGAAGAACTTGACCTCTTTGCCCTGGGCGATCAGCGACAGCGCGCGTTCGCGCGCCAGACGCACGATCGAGGAATTGAACGCGCCCGACAGACCACGCTCGCCGGTGCAAACCAGCAGCAGGTGAACCTGATCGTTACCGGTACCGGCCAACAGCGCCGGCGCGCCGGGTGAACCCGCGGCTGCGGTTGCGATGTTCGAGATCACCGCGTCCATTTTTTCCGCGTAGGGCCGCGCCGCTTCGGCGGCGGTCTGCGCGCGGCGCAGCTTGGAGGCTGCGACCATCTGCATGGCCTTGGTGATCTTCTGCGTCGCCTTGGTCGAGGCGATGCGGACCCGCATGTCTTTCAGTGAAGCCATTCTTAGTTCACCCCGGCGATCTGATCTCTATGACCTGATCGCAAGCCCTCTTTCATCAGGCCCGGCGTTAAGCCGGGCCAAACCTTTAGTTAGTCGGCCGGCACATCAAGCAAGCGTCTTGGAAAAACCTTCGACGACCGCCTTCAGCTTGCCCGCGGTATCGTCGCTGAGATCGCGGCTTTCGCGGATGCTATTGAGGATCTCGACGTTCTTGCCGCGCAGCAACGACAGCAGGCCGTCTTCGAAGGGGCGCACCTTGTTGAGCGGGAGCGCATCGAGATAGCCGTTGGTGCCGGCCCAGATCACACAGACCTGTTCTTCCATCTTCAGCGGCGAGAACTGCGGCTGCTTCAGGAGTTCGGTCAGGCGCGAACCGCGATTCAGCAGGCGCTGGGTCGAGGCGTCGAGGTCGGAGCCGAACTGCGCGAACGCCGCCATTTCGCGGTACTGCGCCAGTTCGCCCTTGATCTTGCCGGCGACCTTTTTCATCGCCTTGGTCTGCGCCGACGATCCGACGCGCGACACCGACAGACCGACGTTCACCGCCGGGCGGATGCCCTGGAAGAACAGGTCGGTTTCCAGGAAGATCTGGCCGTCGGTAATCGAAATCACGTTGGTCGGAATGTAGGCCGACACGTCGTTGGCCTGGGTTTCAATGACCGGCAGCGCGGTCAGCGAACCCGAGCCCTGATCCTTGTTGAGCTTGGCCGCACGCTCGAGCAGGCGGGAATGCAGATAGAACACGTCGCCCGGATAGGCTTCGCGGCCCGGCGGACGGCGCAGCAGCAGCGACATCTGGCGATAGGCGACGGCCTGCTTGGACAAATCGTCATAGATGATGACGGCGTGCATGCCGTTGTCGCGGAAATATTCACCCATGGTGCAGCCGGTGAACGGCGCGATGTACTGCATTGGCGCCGGATCGGAAGCGGTGGCTGCAACGATGATCGAGTATTCCAGCGCGCCCTGCTCTTCGAGCACTTTCACGAACTGGGCAACGGTCGAACGCTTCTGGCCGATCGCGACATAGACGCAATACAGCTTGAGGTTCTCGTCCGGCTGCGCGTTGAGCGGCTTCTGGTTCAGAATGGTGTCGAGCGCGATCGCGGTCTTGCCGGTCTGGCGGTCGCCGATGATCAGCTCGCGCTGGCCGCGGCCGACCGGGATCAGCGCGTCGATCGCCTTGAGGCCGGTTGCCATCGGCTCGTTGACCGATTTGCGCGGAATGATGCCGGGCGCCTTGACGTCGACCCGCTTGCGTTCGGTGGCCTGGATCGGACCCTTGCCGTCGATCGGATTGCCGAGCGCGTCGACGACGCGTCCGAGCAGGCCCTTGCCGACCGGCGTATCGACGATGGCGCGGGTGCGCTTGACGGTCTGGCCTTCCTTGATCTCGCGGTCGGCGCCGAAGATCACGATACCGACGTTGTCGGTTTCGAGGTTGAGCGCCATGCCGCGGGTGCCGTTCTCGAACTCGACCATCTCACCGGCCTGGACGTTGTCGAGGCCGTAGACGCGGGCAATGCCGTCGCCGACGGACAACACCTGTCCGACTTCGGTAACTTCAGCCTCCTGGCCGAAATTCTTGATCTGGTCCTTGAGGATCGCGGAAATTTCCGCGGCGCGGATGTCCATCAGCCTGCCTCTTTCATCGCGTGCTTGATCGAATTGAGTTTGGTGCGAAGCGAACTATCCACCATGCGGCTGCCGAGCTTGACCACCAGGCCGCCGATAATAGAGGGATCGACTTTCACGTTGAGCGCGACGTCCTTGCCCGTCACTGATTTCAGTGCGGCCTTGAGAGCGTCGAGATTCTTGTCGCTGAGCGCTTCGGCGACGGTGACGTCTGCCGTAGCCTCGCCCTTGAACTTCGCCACCAGCGCGCGGAAGGCGCGGATCACGTCGCCGACGGCGAACAGCCGGCGATTGGCGGTCAGGACTTTGAGAAATTTGGCAGAAGTGCCCGAAATTCCGGCCTTGTCGAGAATCGCGGTGAGCGCCTTCGACTGCGCATCTGCCGAGAATACCGGACTGCGGACCAGGCGCTTCAAATCAGCGCTGTCGGCCAGCATGGCCTCGAATCTATCGAGATCGGCTTTTACTGCGTCGATCGATTTCTCGTCGCGCGCCAACTCGAACAAGGCCGTTGCATAACGGCCTGACACTCCCGAAACGGACGGATCTTCAGCAGCCACAGAGACGCTCTTTTTTGCTGTCAAACTCGCAAGGGAAAAACCGTCGCCACGGAAGCGGCGCCTAGCGATCCAAGCCCTTGGAATTCAAGCGGGACTTCGATTTTCGACCGGCACGAGAGGTGCCGGGATCGTTAAAATCGCGGCTTTGCTAACATAGCAAGCGCGCAGGTGCAACATGACGGCGCGCGCGGGCGATGCCTTGTCGCACGACTATTTTAGTTGGCCTCTAATCCAATTTTCCAAGGCCAGTTTTTCGGCCAGTTTTCCAGCGCCAGTTCGCAGCGAAACGCCCGTCACGATTTTGCCGCGCAGGCCCGCACCGGAACGGCGCGTCAGCGACAAGCTCAATCGTTCCGCCCGTATTTGCATGGGCGCCATGTATCTCCGGAACAACCCGAATCCAGTTCCCCGCCGTTTACTTGCCGTAACGTCGTGAACACTAACGAACACTTAACTCATCAATAATTCCAAGTATTGGAATGGTTAAAAATTCGTTAAAGCAATGTATTAATAAATATGATTCGATTAGTTGATCTAGGTAACAAGATATGTCAGCCAGCGAAAAACGAGGATTACTGCCCAATTCATGCCTCATTGCCTAATCAAACGGCCATCTCACACACGGGAACGGGGGTTCCACTTGTCACATATGTGGCAATACTGTCTGAGGGATTATTTATATGTTGAATACGAAGAACCTGCTGCCGGGATCTATCATCCGGTCGCGTACAGCGTTCGCTTTGATTGCCGCAACTCTCCTGGCCGGTGGCAGCATTACCGAAGCTTCGGCCAAATCCAGGCACCACCGTCATCACCATCACCATTCCCACCACGCCCAAAAGGCCAACAGCAACTGGCAGGACGCCAACGCCTCGATCGGCTCAAGCTCCGGGCGCAGCTTCTCGGGCATGGCTTCCTTTTACGGCAATGAATCCGGCAGCAAGACCGCATCCGGCCAGCGCTTCAACCAGAACGCCATGACCGCCGCCCACCGCAGCCTGCCGTTCGGCACCAAGCTCAGGGTGACCCATGGCGGCCGCAGCGTCATCGTCACCATCAACGACCGCGGCCCGTTCATTAAGGGGCGCGTGCTCGACCTTTCGACCGGCGCTGCCAGCGCGGTCGGACTGACCCGCGCCAAGGGCGTCGGCCGCATCACCGCCGAGGTCGTCTCCTAAAAGCGCTGATCAAGCGCCGTTTCCGGTTCAACAGACCTGGTAAGCGTTGCGTAGCGTAACGATCGCGGAATCTTTCGCGCACCGATAAGGGCCTGCCGTCGCAAATGACGGCAGGCTTTTTATTTGGGCGCGCTCGAGCCGGCAGGGCCACTTGCTGCTACCCCGCCCGCACGGCGCGGAGCCGCTCTGGCCACCACGGTGGCAGGAGGATCGTGCTAGGTTCCGAAGGCAACAGGCGCACCGCCTTCCGCAGCCTTGAACCAGCACTGACGAGATCGATCATGAGCCAGATCAAAACCGTGGAACAACTGAGAAATGTTCTTCCCGAACCCCGGGCGACCACCAAGGCCAAGATAGCTCCCTATCTCGACGAACAGGCGATCGATTTCCTGCAAACGTGCCCGTTTGGGCTGATGGCCACGGCCGGTCGCGACGGGCCGATCGAGGTATCGCCGAAAGGCGACGAGCCCGGGTTCGTCCGCGTCGAAAATGAAACAACGGTTCTGCTCCCGGAACGGGCGGGCAACAACCTTGCGTTCGGCCTGCAGAACATCATCGAGACCGGCCGGATCGGGATGATTTTCCTGCGCCCCCGGACCGGCGAGACGCTGCGGCTCTCGGGCCGGGCCGAGATCTTTGACGATGCCGAACTGCTGGCGACACTTGGCAAGGAAGGCCGCCCGGCGCTGCTGGCGATCCGGATCCATATCGAACGCTGCTATTTCCACTGCGCGCGCTCGGTGCTCCGGTCAAAGCTCTGGCAACCCGAGCATTGGCCGGAACCCAAGCGCATCTCGTTCGGAAAAGTCTTCGCGGCGAGGGCCGGCGCCGACGAGGATCAGGCGGCGAAAATCGATGCCTTTGTCGAGCAGGGATACACGACCAATCTGTGGTCGAATGGTTGAGGTGGACTGCCACCCGCAAATAATGGGCTTCTACAAAAAACTCTGCGGATCGACGTCGACCTCGAGCTTGAGATTGCCTTTTGTCTTTGGGCCCGCCGCCAGCCATTCGCGCAGATAGTCCGACAAATCGACATTGCGCAGCGATTTCACCAATAGCCGGAAGCGATAGCGGCCCTTGATCACTGCCAGCGGCGCTTCGGCGGGGCCCAGCACCTGGATGCGCTCATCGATCGGCGCGATGGCAGCGAGCTTGCGCGCAAAACCTTCGGCGGTCGGCCGGTCGCCGGCGGAAATGATCAGGCTGGCGAGCCGACCGAACGGCGGATAGCCCGATCGTTCGCGTTGATCAATTTCAGTGGCATAGAACGCCTCGCGATCGCTTGCGACCAACGCCTTCATCACGGGATGATCGGGCTGATGGGTCTGCAGGTAACCGATGCCGCGGCCCTGGTCGCGCCCGGCGCGGCCGATCACCTGGTTGAGCAATTGAAACGTCCGCTCGGCCGCGCGCGGATCGCCATTGCTCAGGCCCAAATCTGCATCGACGACACCGACCAGATTGAGCCGCGGGAAATTATGCCCCTTCGCCACCAGTTGCGTGCCGATGATGATGTCGACGCGGCCCTCGGCGATTTCATTCAGCTCGCTGCGCATGGTTTCGATCGAGGTGATCAGGTCGCTCGACAGCACCATGGTGCGCGCGTTCGGGAACAACTGCGCGGCCTCCTCCTGCAGGCGTTCGACACCGGGCCCGATGGCGGCGAGCGATTCCTCGGCTGCGCAGTGCGGACAGATATTCGGGCGCGGCATCGAGAAGCCGCAATGGTGACAGACCAGCCGCTGGCGAAAGCGATGATCCACCAGCCAGGCGTCACAGATCGTGCAGGAGAAGCGATGCCCGCAGGCGCGGCACAGCGTCAGCGGTGCGTAGCCGCGGCGATTGAGGAACAACAGCGCCTGCTCGCGCTTCTCGATCGCCTGCCCGATGTAATCGGCAAGCCGCGGCGAGACGAAGCGGCCGCGCGGCGGCGGTTCGCGGCGCAAATCGATCGCCTCGATCTGCGGCATATGCTGGCCGCCGAAACGCGACGGCAGCGCGACGCGCTGATAGCGCCCCTTGCGCGCGTTGACTTCGGTCTCGATCGACGGCGTGGCCGAGGCCAGGATGATCGGGATTTTCGCGATATGCGCGCGCACCACCGCCATGTCGCGGGCGTGATAATGCGCGCCGTCATCCTGCTTGTAGGCCTGGTCGTGCTCCTCATCAACGATGATCAGGCCGAGATCAGCATAGGGTAGGAACAAGGCCGAGCGCGCGCCGACCACGACCGGCGCTTCGCCGGCTGCGATCGCCGCCCAGTTGCGGGCGCGGGTGCGCGGCGTCAGTTCGGAATGCCACTCCAGAGGACGCACGCCAAAACGCAGCGCGAAGCGATCGAGGAATTGTCCTGTCAGCGCGATCTCCGGCATCAGGATCAGCGTCTGCTTGCCGCGGCGGATGATTTCGGCGATCGCCTCGAAATAGACTTCGGTCTTGCCCGAACCGGTGACGCCGTCGAGCAGTGCGGCGTGAAAGCTGCCATTCGCTGCCAGCGCCCGCATCGCGTCCACGGCGGTGCGCTGCTGCCGGGAGAATTCAGGCTGGGCAAACGACGGATCGGGTGCCGGCGGCGCCAGCGGCGGCGGCATCGCCTCGATTTGAAGCGTTCCCTCATCGACCAGCCCGTCGATCACGCCCGAACTGACGCCGGCCTCCCGGGCGGCTTCGGACTTGCCGTGCAGCAGGCCATCCGACAGCACGTCAATCGCCCGCCGTCGCGCCGGCGTCAGGCGCCGCGGCGGCTCACCGACCAGCCGCACGCCAAGGCGCATCCGTTCGGGGCCGAGATTTTCGCCCATCCGCAAGCTCATGCGCAGCACCATGCCGCGGGCGGAAAGCGTGTAATTGGCGACCCAATCGACGAGCGAACGCAGTTCCTCCTTCAACGGCGGCACATCGAGCTTTTCGCCGACATCCTTTAAGCGGTTATGCAGTCGCGGATCCGGATTGGCGTTTTCCGCCCACACCACCGCCACCACCTCGCGCGGCCCCAGCGGCACGCAGACGACGTCGCCGGGCTTCAGCTCCATGCCGCGCGGCACGCGATACGAATAGGCCTGATTGAGCGCAACCGGCACCAGCACATCGACGACGCGTGTCGATGAGGCGGAGGAACTGCTGCTGCGCGTCGAATGGTCCATCGGGAATCAGGCTTAAGGGGTGCAGGGACTTAAGTTAAGAGGCGCTCAAGTTAGGGGCGCCCGACGGCGAGGGCCAGTGGCACCGGCGCTGCTGGGGGCAAGTTAGCGAACGGTAAACGAAAGAGGTGCGATATAATCAGGAGAATCAGGGCGCCCATAGTCCATGACCAAGCCTGTTCCGTCACTTCAACCGATCGAACTCGATTGCGCCGACGCGACGCTGGCGCTGGAAATGACGCGCTGGCTGTCGCATCTGCGCGCCGAACGGCGGCTGTCGCCCAAGACGCTGGAGGCCTACGCCCGCGACCTCCGGCAATGCCTGATCTTTCTCGCCGAGCACTGGGGCCGAAAAGTTACGCTCAAGGGGTTTGCAGCGCTGGAAGCCAGCGACATCAGGGCCTTCATGGCGATGCGCCGCGCCGACGACATCGGGGGCCGCTCGCTGATGCGGGCGCTGGCGGGGCTGCGCTCGTTCGGACGTTTCCTGGAGCGCGAAGGCAAGGGCAAGGTCGGCGCGCTCTCGGCGATCCGTGCGCCGAAAATCGGCAAGAGCCTGCCGAAACCGATCCAGATGGCGGCCGCCAAACGTTTTGCCGATGCCGACGAACGCGCCGGCGAGGATCGCGATCCCTGGATCTGGGCGCGCGACGCCGCCGTGATGGCGCTGCTGTATGGTTCGGGCCTGCGCATCTCCGAGGCGCTCGGGCTGAAAAAGCGCGACGTTCCGCTGCCCGGCGAAGGTGACGTCATCATCGTGACCGGCAAGGGCAACAAGACCCGCATGGTGCCGGTGCTGCAAAACGTGCTGGCGCTGATCGCCGATTACACCGCCGTCTGCCCGCATCAGCTTAACCCGGAGGGACCGATTTTCGTCGGCGCACGCGGCGGGCCGCTCAGCCCGCGAATCATCCAGCTCACCATGGAGCGGCTGCGCGGCGCGCTCGGCCTGCCCGACAGCGCGACGCCGCATGCGCTGCGGCATTCATTTGCTACCCACCTGCTGTCGCGCGGCGGCGATCTGCGCGCGATCCAGGAATTGCTCGGCCACGCCTCGCTCTCGACCACGCAGATCTATACCGGCATCGACAGCGAGCGGCTGCTGGAAGTGTACAAGACGGCGCATCCGCGCGGCTGAACGCCGGCCGCGCTCCGACATACTATCGTCACATCGTGCACTTCCCCTGCCCGCCCCTTGCGCTGGCCGAATGGTTCCGGCAATCGTAAGCAGGTCACCTGGCAGGAGGGAATCATGGGCGCACATGAAAGTATGGAGCATGCGGAGCACGCCGAGCACGCTTCCAGCTCCAACAAGAGAATCGCATTGCTGATCGCCGTCATTGCGCTGTTTCTTGCGCTGTCGGAGACCCTCGGCAAGGGCGCGCAGACCGAATCGATCAGCAAAAATGTCGAGGCGTCGAACCTTTGGGCGTTCTTCCAGGCCAAGAGCATCCGCCGCACCACGGTTCAGGCCACCGCCGAGCACGCCAAGCTGAGCCTCGGGGTCACTACTGATCCGGCCGCAAAGGCGGCGCTGCAAAAGCAGATCGACGACTGGACCAAGACTGCGGCGCGCTATCGCTCGGAGCCGGAAACCGGCGAGGGCTCGGAAGAGCTCATGAAGCGCGCCAAGCAAGCCGAACATTTGCGCGACGAGGCGATGGCCAAGTACCATCACTACGAAGTCGCCTCGGCCGCGTTCCAGATCGGCATCGTGCTGGCATCGGCGACCATCATCACCGGCATGATCGTGCTGGCCTGGGGTTCCGCCCTGCTCGCCGTGATCGGAATTGGATTCACCTTGATCGGCCTGTTCGCGCCGCATGCCGTGCATTTGATGTAGCGTGCTTCACCTCTCCCATCGGGGGAGGTGAAGCCGATCTCAGTGAGAGTGAGTTCGATTACCGCGCTTCGTGCACGCGTTTGCGAAAGCGCTGGATCAGCCTCAGCATCCGACCTGACCAGCCCTCGCCGTCGCCGCGCAGCATCTCGGCGATCCGGCGCTTGACCGGCTCGACCAATGCAGCTGCCCTGGCGCGCAGCATCATGATGAACTCATAAACCTTTTTGAACCACTGCATCTTCAGCAGCTTCGGCCGCGTCACATCGAAGATGAAGGCGGTGACGCCGACGCCGACGAACTTGCCGAGAACGATGACGACGATCGCGCTGATCCAATATTCATTCGCCAGCAGCCACAGCCCGACCAGCTTGAGCGGAAACAGCGGGATCACCGGCACCGCAAATACGATCAACGTCATCGCCGGCGACAGCGTATCGACACGCTCGGACAGCCATCGCTTGAACGCACGGAACGGAATCCACGCGACAACGCGCTCGACGATCGGCTCGAGATGATCCCACAGCCATGCTTCGATCAAGAAGATGATCGCAAGCAGAACCCATAACGGCTTAAGTAGGCGGCGCATCATCGGGTCATCTCGACCCGGCGTGTGCCGGGCATCGATCACATATGGATCGCCCGTTTGCCGACCGCAAGCGCTGCTTCCTTGATGGCCTCGGAGCGGGTCGGATGCGCGTGGCAGGTTCGTGCCAGATCCTCGGCGGAACCGCCGAATTCCATCAGAACGGCGGCTTCATGGATCATTTCGCCGGCTTCGCGGCCGATGATGTGCACGCCGAGCACGCGATCGGTCTTCGCATCTGCGAGAATCTTCACAAAGCCGTCCGTGGTCTGGTTGACCTTGGAGCGGCCGTTGGCAGTGAAGGGGAATTTGCCCGAGGTGTATGCGACGCCCGCCTGCTTCAGCTCTTCCTCGGTCTTGCCGACCGACGACACTTCCGGCGTGGTATACACAACGCCTGGGATGACGTCGTAATTCACATGCCCGGCTTGCCCTGCGATGATCTCGGCACACGCCACGCCTTCGTCCTCGGCCTTGTGCGCGAGCATCGGACCCGCCACCACGTCGCCGATCGCATAGACGCCCTTCACGCTGGTCGAGAAATGCGCATCGATCTCGACGCGGCCGCGATTGTCGATGATGATACCGGCCTCCTTCAGGCCAAGGCCGTCGGTGTAGGGCACGCGGCCGATGCAGACCAGCACCACATCGGCTTCGATGGCCTCGGCCGCACCGCCCGCGGCCGGCTCGACCTTGACTGACAGCGTCTTGCCTGACGTGTCGACGCCGGTGACCTTGGCGCCGAGCTTGAACGCAAAGCCCTGCTTTTCGAGGATGCGCTGGAATTGTTTTGCCACCTCGCCATCCGTGCCGGGCAGGATTCGGTCGAGGAACTCCACCACGGTGACTTTCGCGCCAAGACGATGCCACACCGAACCGAGTTCGAGACCGATCACGCCGGCGCCGACGATCAGCAGGCTCGACGGGACCTTGTCGAGCGACAGTGCGCCGGTCGACGACACGATCCGCTTCTCGTCGATCTCGATGCCCTTCAGCCGCGCGATATCGGAGCCGGTGGCGATCACGATGTTCCTGGTCTCGACCGTCTGCGCCTTGCCGTCACTCCCTGACACTTCGACCTTGCCGGCACCAAGAATTTTGCCCGTGCCGCTGATGACGTCGATCTTGTTTTTCTTCATCAGGAACTCGACGCCTTTGACGTTGCCGTCGATACCCTGCTGCTTGAAGTTCATCATCGACGGCAAATCGAGTTTCGGCGCGGAAACGCTGATGCCCATTTTCGCAAAGGAATGCCCGGCTTCCTCGAACATCTCGGACGCGTGCAGCAGCGCCTTCGACGGCATGCAGCCGACGTTGAGGCAGGTGCCGCCCAGCGTCGCGTTCTTTTCGACCACGGCGACTTTCATGCCGAGTTGCGCGGCGCGCACCGCGCAGACATATCCGCCCGGACCGGTGCCGATGACGACGAGATCGTAAGAAGCCATGATTGAAGTCCCGTAACTGAATTCTATGACAGGGTATTACCGGCCGCCCGATACATCGAGGATGGCACTGGTGACGTACGAAGCGTCGTCCGACATCAGCCAGACGATGGCATTGGCGATTTCTTCCGCGGTGCCGACGCGCTTCATCGGCACCATGTGCGCAAGACGATGAGCACGATCGGGCTCGCCGCCGGCAGCATGAATTTCGGTATCGATCAGCCCGGGCCGGATCGCGGCGACGCGAATGCCCTCGCCGGCAACTTCATGACCGAGACCGACCGTGAACGAATCCACGGCACCCTTCGACGCCGCATAATCGACATAGGTATTGGGCGCACCGAGTCTCGCCGCGACCGAGGAAAGATTGACGATAACGCCGCCTTTGCCGCCATGCTTGGTCGACATGCGCTTCACGGCCTCGCGTGCGCACAGGATGGACCCGGTAACGTTGACCGCCATCACGCGCTGGATACGCTCGGCCGACATCTCGTCAACGCGCACGCCGCTCTGACCGACAATACCACCGTTATTGACGAGCGCCCCTAACGTACCGAACTGATCGGCCGCCTTGAACAGCGCGAGGATGTCGCTTTCCTCGGCAACGTCGCATTTCACAGCGACAGCCTTGCCGTTCTTGCGCTCGATCTCGGTGACGACTTCGTTCGCCGCCGCCTCGTTGCTGGCGTAACCGACGACAACACGAAAGCCACGGGCCGCCGCGGCAATCGCGGTGGCGCGGCCGATGCCACGGCTACCACCGGTGATGACAACGACTTTATCGGTCACATTCGCCCCCATCCATCAATACGCCGCGCCAATACCCGCCGAGCAGCGGGCACTCGGACGCGACCATCAGAGATCCAGCACCAGGCGCGCCGGATCTTCCAGGCTCTCCTTGACGCGGACCAGGAAGGTGACCGCTTCCTTGCCGTCGATGACGCGGTGATCGTAGGACAGCGCCAGATACATCATCGGGCGGATCTCGATCTTGCCGCCGATCGCCATCGGCCGCTCCTGGATCTTGTGCATGCCGAGAATGGCGGATTGCGGGGCGTTCAGGATCGGCGTCGACATCAGCGAACCATAGATGCCGCCATTGGTGATGGTGAAGGTGCCGCCCTGCATCTCGTCGATCTTGAGCTGGCCGTCGCGGGCGCGGCGGCCGAAATCGGCGATGCTCTTTTCGATGTCGGAGATCGACTTGTGGTCGCAGTCGCGTACCACAGGCACGACGAGGCCCTTGTCGGTGCCGACGGCGACGCCGACATGGTAGTAATTCTTGAAGATCAGATCAGTGCCGTCGATCTCGGCATTGACGGCCGGGATGTCCTTGAGCGCCTGCACGCAGGCCTTGGTGAAGAAGCCCATGAAGCCGAGCTTGGTGCCGTGCTTCTTCTCGAACACGTCCTTGTACTGCGTCCGCATCGCCATGATGTGGCTCATATCGACCTCGTTGAAGGTCGTGAGCATCGCCGCGGTGTTCTGCACGTCCTTCAGGCGGCGCGCGATGGTCTGGCGCAGCCGCGTCATCTTCACGCGCTCTTCGCGCGCGGCATCGTCGGCGGGCGACGGTGCTCGCACCTGCACGGCGGCGGCGGGCTGATTGACCGGAGTCGGCGCGGAAGCGGCCTTCTCGATCGCAGCCAGCATGTCGCCCTTGGTGACGCGGCCATCCTTACCGGAGCCAGGCACGGTAGCGGCATCGATGCCGCTTTCGACGGAGAGTTTCCGGACCGACGGCGCCAGCGGCGCGTCCGCGGGTGCGGCCTTTGGCGCCGCAGCAGGTGCGGCGGCAGCGGCGGGCGGCGGCGCGGCGGGAGCAGCTGCCTTGGGCGGCGCGGCCGACGGCTTGGCGCCTGCCGCGCCGTCATTGATCTGTCCGAGCAGCGCGCCGACGGCGACGGTTTCGCCGTCCTTGGCGGCGATCTCGCCCAGCACGCCCGCTGAAGGCGCCGGGACTTCGATGGTGACCTTGTCGGTCTCCAGCTCCACCAAAGGCTCGTCCACCGCCACGGCGTCGCCGGCCTTCTTGAACCAGCGGCCAATGGTGGCCTCCGTCACGGACTCGCCGAGCGTCGGAACGCGAATGTCAGTCATGTGTGTTTTCCTCAATATATCCTGTGCGGTCATCGTTCCGGGGCGGACGATCCAGCAATCCGTGACGGTCACAATTGACGGCGCGGGTTGCTGGATGCCCCGCTTTCGCGGGGCATGACGAATTCAAAGTTTTCAGTTCAGCGCGTCATCCAGCAGCGCCTTGAGCTGCGCCAGATGCTTCGACATCAAACCGGTGGCCGTCGCCGCCGCCGCCGCGCGGCCGGCGTAACGCGGACGCTTGTTCGGCGCGTGGATCTGGTTCAGCACCCATTCGAGATAGGGCTCGATGAAGTGCCACGCACCCATGTTGCGCGGTTCTTCCTGGCACCAGACGACTTCCGCGTTCTTGAAGCGGGCGAGCTCGTGCACCAGTGCCTTCAGCGGCACCGGATAGAGCTGCTCGACGCGCATCAGGTAGATGTCGTCGATGCCGCGCTTCTCGCGTTCCTCGTAGAGATCGTAATAGACCTTGCCCGAGCACAGCACGATGCGGCGGATCTTGTCGTCGTCCACCAGCTTGATCTTCTCGTCCGGCAGCATCTGCGCGTCATCGTAGAGGATGCGGTGGAACGTGGCGTCCTTGCCGAGCTCGTCGAGCCGCGACACCGCCCGCTTGTGGCGCAGCAGCGATTTCGGCGTCATCAGGATCAGCGGCTTGCGGATTTCGCGATGCAGCTGGCGCCGCAGCACGTGGAAGTAATTCGCCGGCGTGGTGGGATAGACCACCTGCATGTTGTCTTCGGCGCACATCTGCAGGAAGCGTTCGAGCCGCGCCGAGGAGTGCTCCGGTCCCTGCCCTTCATAGCCATGCGGCAGCAGGCAGACGAGACCCGACATGCGCAGCCATTTGCGTTCGCCCGAGGAGATGAACTGGTCGAACAGCACCTGCGCCCCGTTGGCGAAGTCGCCGAACTGGGCTTCCCACATCGCGAGCGCATTCGGCTCGGCCAGTGAATAACCGTACTCGAAGCCAAGCACCGCCTCTTCCGAAAGCAGCGAGTTGATCACCTCGTAATGGCCCTGATCGGGGCTGAGGTGGTTGAACGGCGTGTAGCGGCTCTCGTCCTCCTGGTCGATCAGCACCGAATGGCGCTGCGAGAAGGTACCGCGCTCGGAGTCCTGCCCCGACAGGCGGACGTGCCGGCCTTCCTGCATCAGCGTGCAGAACGCCAGCGCCTCGCCGGTGGCCCAGTCGATGCCGACGCCATTGTCGATCGCCTTGGCGCGATTTTCGAGGAAGCGCTGGATGGTGCGGTGAACGCGGAAGCCGTCGGGCACCTTGGTGATCTTGCGGCCGATATCCTTCAGGATAGCCGTATCGACGCCGGTAACGCCGCGGCGCGCATCCTCTTCCTGATCGGCGGACTTGAAGCCCGCCCATTTGCCGTCGAGCCAGTCGGCCTTGTTGGGCTTGTAGCCCGAGCCGGCCTCGAGTTCGGCATCGAGCCGCGCACGCCAGTCGGCCTTGGCCTTTTCGACCTCGCCCTCGGTCAACACGCCGTCAGCGATCAGCCGCTTGGAATAGATCTCGACCGTGCCGGGATGCAACGCGATCTTCTTGTACATCACCGGCTGAGTGAACATCGGCTCGTCGCCTTCGTTATGGCCATGCCTGCGGTAGCAGAACATGTCGATCACGACGGGCTTGTGGAATTTCTGCCGGAACTCGATCGCAACCTTGGCCGCGAACACCACGGCTTCCGGATCGTCGCCGTTCACATGGAAGATCGGCGCGTCGATCATCTTCGCGACGTCAGACGGATAGGGCGAGGAGCGCGAGTAGCGCGGATAGGTGGTGAAGCCGATCTGGTTGTTGACGATGAAGTGCAGCGAACCGCCGGTGCGGTAGCCCTTCAGGTCGGACAGGCCGAAGCATTCGGCGACCACGCCCTGGCCGGCGAAGGCGGCGTCGCCATGCATCAGCACCGGCAGCACCGAAATGCGCATGTCCGGCGGATCGCCGTGCTGGTCCTGCTTGGCGCGCACCTTGCCGAGCACGACGGGATCGACGATTTCCAGATGCGACGGGTTGGCGGTCAGCGACAGATGGATCCTGTTGTTGTCGAACTCGCGGTCCGACGAGGCGCCGAGATGATATTTGACGTCGCCGGAGCCTTCGACCGCGTCGGGATTGGCGGAGCCGCCCTTGAATTCATGGAACAGCGCGCGGTGCGGCTTGCCCATCACCTGCGTCAGCACGTTGAGGCGGCCGCGATGCGGCATGCCGAGCACGATCTCCTTCACGCCGAGATTGCCGCCGCGCTTGATGATCTGCTCCAGCGCCGGGATCAGCGATTCAGCTCCGTCGAGGCCGAAGCGCTTGGTGCCGGTGAATTTGATGTCGCAGAATTTCTCAAAGCCTTCGGCTTCGATCAGCTTGTTGAGGATCGCGCGCCGGCCCTCGGGGGTGAAGCTGATTTCCTTGTCCGGGCCTTCGATGCGTTCCTGGATCCAGGCCTTCTGCGCCGCGTTGCTGATGTGCATGAACTCGACGCCGAGCGTCTGGCAGTAGGTGCGCTCGCAGATCGCAACGATTTCGCGAAGCGTGCCGTATTCCAGACCGAGCACGTGATCGAGGAATATCTTGCGGTCGAAATCGGCCTCGGCAAAACCGTAGGTGCGCGGATCAAGCTCCTCGCGGTCGCGCTGGGCTTCGATGCCGAGCGGATCGAGCTTGGCGTGGAAATGACCGCGCATGCGGTAGGCGCGGATCAGCATCAAGGCGCGCACCGAATCGCGCGTCGCCTGGTTGATGTCGGCCGACGCCACTTCGGCGCCCTTGGCCTGCGCCTTGGCCGCCAGCTTGGTGCCAACAGCCTTTTCGACCTGCGCCCAGTTGCCGTCCAGCGCCGAGGTCAGCTCGTCGCGCGGCGTCAATGGCCAGTTGTCGCGGCCCCAGGAGGCGCCCTCGGCGTTCTTCTGGACGTCGGCCGGGGTGTCTTTCAGGCTCTTGAAGAACTCCTGCCAATCGGGATCGACCGAAGCGGGGTCCTGCTCGTAGCGGGCGTAGAGATCGTCGATGTAGGTGGCGTTGGTGCCCTGCAAAAAGGAGGAAAGGGCAAATGCGGCATTCGCGTCCTGGCGAGACATGATGGCGTCCTGGTAATTTTTGGCTTCGCGCGTGGAAAACGGCGCTTTGGCCGGTCCGGAGGCCCGGACCAGCGAGTTAAAGCACCTCTAACCTATTTAGCGCGAAATTTCCCGCCCAAAAGAACCAAGAATTGAATTAGGACTTCAATTTTTCGGCAAGGGTGTGTCCAAGCCTTGCCGGCGACGGAGAGACCGTGATTCCGGCCGATTCCATCGCTGTGGTCTTGGAACCGGCGTCGCCCTTGCCGCCGGAGATGATCGCGCCGGCATGGCCCATGCGGCGGCCGGGAGGGGCGGTGACGCCGGCGATGAAGCCAACCATCGGCTTGCTGCGGCCCCGCTTGGCCTCGTCCTTGATGAACTGGGCGGCGTCCTCCTCGGCGGAACCGCCGATTTCACCGATCATGATGATCGAGGTGGTCTTCGGATCGGCCAGGAACATTTCCAGCACGTCGATGAATTCGGTGCCCTTGACCGGGTCGCCGCCGATGCCGACCGCCGTGGTCTGGCCGAGGCCTTCCTGGGTGGTCTGGAACACGGCTTCATAGGTCAGCGTGCCCGAACGGGAGACGATGCCGACACTACCGGGCTTGAAGATGTTGGCCGGCATGATGCCGATCTTGCATTCGCCCGCGGTCATGACACCCGGGCAGTTCGGTCCGATCAGGCGGGACTTCGACCCCGACAGCGAACGCTTGACGCGGACCATGTCCAGCACCGGAATGCCTTCGGTGATGCAGACGATCAGCGGGATCTCCGCATCGATCGCCTCGCAGATCGCGTCCGCAGCCCCCGGCGGCGGTACGTAGATCACCGACGCATCGGCGCCGGTCTTCTCACGCGCTTCGGCAACCGTGTCGAACACCGGCAGGCCCAGATGCGTTGCACCGCCTTTGCCCGGCGAAGTGCCGCCGACCATCTTGGTGCCGTACGCGATCGCGGCTTCGGAATGGAACGTGCCGTTCTTACCGGTAAAACCCTGGCAGATGACTTTGGTATTCTTGTCGATCAGAACGGACATGATGGATGTTACTTCCCTGGGTGATCGGAGACGGGATCAGTGAATTCGCCGATACGTGCCGGTGAGCACGTCGGCCCATCCTTCCGCATCAGGCGAGAACTGGATTTTCATGGTGTAGTTGTTGTCGTCGACGACTTCGTAGACGTGACGCGCGTTGCCGCGCAGCGAGCCGCGCACCAGGATCAGCGTCTTGCCGGTCCATCCGCCGGAGGCCGGCGCCGGGGAGTAGTAGCCAAGCGAATCGTGCCAGAACAGTTTGTAGTGGCGGTCCTCGCGGTCGTAAGTGAACACGCCATGGGTGGCGAAGCTTTCCTTGCCGTCGCGCGTCTGGACGGCGTCCTGGATCAGATAAAAACCGTTGAGATCCATGCGCGCCTTGACATGCGCGGTCGCCGGGCCGCCCGCGTTCCAGCGCGAGGGATAGACCATCTCTTCGCCGCTCCACTCGCCGGCAAACACGGCGAGCTTGCGGTGTTCCTCCAGGGCAGTCGGTGCGGCGAGACGGTCAGCCATCGCTAGCCTCCCTTGACGGCATTCACGATTTTCTGTGCGGCATCGTCGAGATTATCGGCGGGCAGCACGTTGAGGCCGGATTCGCGGATGATCTTCTTGCCGGCGTCGACATTGGTGCCCTCAAGACGAACCACCAGCGGCACCTTCAGGCCGACTTCCTTGACAGCTGCGACCACGCCCTCGGCGATGATGTCGCATTTCATGATGCCGCCGAAGATGTTGACGAGGATGCCCTTCACGTTCGGATCGGCGGTGATGATCTTGAAAGCGGCCGCGACCTTTTCCTTGCTCGCGCCGCCGCCGACGTCGAGGAAGTTGGCGGGCTCCATGCCATAGAGCTTGATGATGTCCATGGTCGCCATCGCAAGGCCGGCGCCGTTGACCATGCAGCCGATGGTGCCGTCGAGCGTGACGTAATTGAGATCGTATTTCGACGCCTCGATTTCCTTGGCGTCCTCTTCGGTCTCGTCGCGCAGGGCGGCGACTTCCGGATGGCGGTACATCGCGTTGTCGTCGAACGCGACCTTGGCGTCGAGCACGCGCAGGTCGCCCTGCTTGGTGACGACGAGCGGATTGATCTCCAGCATCGCCATGTCCTTGGCGATGAAGGCGGTGTAGAGCTGCGCGACCAGCTTCTCGGCCTGCTTGGCCAGATCGCCGGAAAGTTTCAGTGCCTTCGCCACCGTTCGGCCGTGATGGGCCATGATGCCGGTGGCCGGATCGACCGAGAAGGTGATGATCTTTTCGGGCGTGTTGTGCGCGACGTCCTCGATATTGACGCCGCCTTCGGTCGAGACCACGAACGAGACTTCAGAAGTTTCGCGATCGACCAGGATCGAGAGATAAAACTCCTTGTCGATGTCGGAGCCTTCCTCGATGTAGAGGCGGTTGACCTGCTTGCCGTGGGCGCCGGTCTGGATCGTGACGAGGGTCGCGCCCAGCATCTGCTTGGCGAACTCGTTGACCTCGGCGACCGACTTGGCGATGCGGACACCGCCCTTGTCGCCGGCGGAAGCTTCCTTGAACTTGCCCTTGCCGCGGCCGCCGGCGTGGATCTGGCTTTTCACGACCCAGATCGGGCCGGGAAGCGCCTTGGCGGCGGCTTCCGAATCGGCGGCCTTCAAGACCGGCACGCCGCGCGAAATCGGCACCCCGAATTCATGCAGCAACGCCTTGGCCTGGTATTCATGGATATTCATCTGGACGCTCCCCAAACCTTCATACGGCAAGTTCTACGGCCCGCCGGTATTGGTAGTTGGCATACCATATACCAAGAGAACTGCAAGCCGGAAACGCTTCCGCCCCGTTTCCAGGGCGAAAGCTGAATAAAATCAACGGCCCAACAGATCGGGAGCGATTTTCTTGCAGGCATCGACCAGGCCCTGCACGGCGCCGACCGACTTGTCGAAGGCTTCACGGTCCTTGCCGGCCAGCTCGATCTCGACAATACGCTCGACACCCTTGGAGCCGATCACAACGGGCACGCCGACATACATGTCCTTCACGCCATATTCGCCGTTGAGATAGGCGGCGCAGGGCAGCACGCGCTTCTTGTCCTTCAGATAGCTCTCGGCCATCGCGATGGCGGAAGCCGCCGGGGCGTAGAAGGCCGAACCGGTCTTCAGCAGGTTGACGATCTCGGCGCCGCCATTGCGGGTGCGATCGACGATCTCGTCGATCCGCGCCTGCGAGGTCCAACCCATCTTGACGAGGTCGGGCAGCGGAATGCCGGCGACGGTGGAGTAGCGCGTCAGCGGCACCATGGTGTCGCCGTGGCCGCCGAGCACGAAGGCGGTGACGTCTTCGACCGAGACGTTGAATTCATCGGCGAGGAAATAGCGGAACCGCGAGGAGTCCAGTACGCCGGCCATGCCGACGACCTTCTTGTGCGGCATGCCGGAAGCCTTCTGCAGCGCCCACACCATCGCGTCCAGCGGGTTGGTGATGCAGATGACGAAGGCGTCGGGGGCGTATTTCTTGATGCCGGCGCCGACCTGCTCCATGACCTTGAGGTTGATGCTGAGCAGATCGTCGCGGCTCATGCCGGGCTTGCGCGGCACGCCGGCGGTGACGATGCAGACCTTGGCATTGTCGAGCGCCTCATAGGAATTGGCGCCGGTCAGATGCGCGTCAAAACCGTCGACCGGCGACGACTGCGCAATGTCGAGCGCCTTGCCCTGCGGCACGCCCTCGGCGATGTCGAACATGACGACGTCGCCGAGCTCCTTCAGGCCAATGAGGTGAGCCAGCGTTCCGCCGATCTGACCGGAGCCAATCAAAGCAATCTTGTCGCGCGCCATGGGAAATTTGTCCTTCTGAGACGTAGAGGAGGATGGAGAGTGAACTGGGAGGCTGGTTATCCCTTTCGAATGATACGTTCAAGTCGCGGCGTGCCCAATTGTAGGCCTCCTGCCGGACTTGCCTTGATTTCAATCAGGCATGCCAGTACGCCCACCGTCATTCCGGGATGATCCGAAGGATCAGACCCGGAATCTCGAGATTCCCCGGTGCGCAACCGCGCACCTGAGGTTCGCACTTCGTGCGCCCCGGATTGACGGCCAGATTGAATCCTACGTCTCCACCAGCCCGGTGCTGGAGCCGCTCGCGGCTGAATCCTTCCGGCCGTGCGGGAGCGCCAGGTAGGATTCGGAACTCATTTCGATCAGCCGCGACGAGGTCCGCTTGAACTCGTTGGCCTCGTTGCCATCGGTTGCCAGATACAGCGACACCGGATCGGCTTCCGCCGAGGCCATCAGCTTCACGGCATTGTCATAGAGCGTATCGATCAGCGAGATGAAACGCTTGGCGGCGTTGCGCTCGGGGTAGTCCATGACAGGAATGCGGTCGACGAGAATGGTGTGGTAGTCGTGCGCCAGCCGAAGGTAATCCGACGCAGCCAGCGGCTGCTCGCAGAGTTCGGCGAAGGTAAAGCGGGCGACGCCGTGCGACGAACAGGGCACCCGCAGGATGCGGCCCTTGATTGCGATATCGCGCGCCTTGCAGGGCGCGTTGCCGGTCATCTTGCGCCAGGCCTTGTCGAGCGCGTCACCGGCGGCGTCATCCGCCGGCACCAGCCACATCTTCACGCCGGCGAGTTTTTCCAGCCGAAAATCCGTGCGCGCATCGAGCCGCAGCACGTCCATGTGATCGGCTATCTGCGCGATGAAAGGCAAAAACAGCGCGCGGTTCAGGCCACCCTTGTAGAGGTCGTCGGGCGCCACGTTCGAGGTCGCCACCACGACGGTGCCGAGTTCGAACAGCTTTGTGAACAGCCGGCCCAGGATCATGGCGTCGGCAATATCGGTGACGTGAAATTCGTCGAAGCACAGCAGCCACGCCTGATCGAAGATCGCATTCGCGGTCAGTGCGATCACATCGCCGTCGGCGATCTCGCCGCGCGCGATGTCCTGCCGGTAGCCGTAGATCCGCTCATGCACCTCGGCCATGAATTCGTGGAAATGCGCGCGGCGCTTGTGCTCGATGGCGCTCTGCTGAAAAAACAGATCCATCAGCATGGTCTTGCCGCGGCCGACCTCGCCATGGACGTAAAGCCCGCGCGGCGGCGGCTCGTCCTTGTCGGCGAACAGCCGGCCGAGCAGGCTTTGCTTGCGCAGCGGCTTGTAGCTGGACAGCCGGTCTTCCAGCGCCGCAAAGGCGTCGGCAGCGCGGGCCTGCGCCGGGTCGGCCTCGATCGCTCCGGAGGTGACCAGGCCCTGATAATGGGCGCGGAACGAGGTGGGTGGGGTGGTCGACAGCATGGCCCACCTTACGGCCCCAAGCGTGCGAAAATTGCAAGCCGTGAATTGGTGGTGGGGGTATGCCCAAATATATCGACCGTCATGTCCGGGCTTGTCCCGGGCATCCACGTCTTGCTGCACAGCCTGTCCAAAGACGTGGATGGCCGGGACAAGCCCGGCCATGACGAGGAGAGGTTGGAGGCCTCACGCGCTCAGCGCGTAGGAATCCTCGACCACATAGGGGCCGCCGCCGGTGGAGGCGCGCGACGAGAACAGCACGAAGCGCGAGGCCATGAAGGTGCGGCTCGGGAAATAGCCGCGCACCGACAGATAGTCGGCGACATCCTGGCTCGAGGCGTCGTGCAGCCGCGCCAGCGTCACATGGGGGGTGAATTTGCGTCCCTCGGGATCGAGCCCCATGCGTTGCATCATCCGCTCGAGTTCGGCCTGCAATTCGATCAGCGGCCGGCTCGGTTCGACGGATGCCACCACCGCCCGTGGCTTGCGCCCGCCGAAACTTTGCAGGCCCTGCACCTTGACCTCGAACGGTTTGCGGTTGACCCGAAACAACATCGAGGCGATTTCATTCGCCGACATGCCGTCGATGTCGCCGATGAAACGCAAGGTGACGTGATAATTTTCGGGATCGATCCAGCGTGCGCCCGGAAGGCCGCCACGCAAATTGGAAAGGGTCTGGCCAATCTCGGCCGGAATTTCCAGTCCAGCAAACAAACGCGGCATCGCTCGACTCCCGATGCTGAAACCCGATGACGAATCACCGATCACCAATTTCTACCTGAGTTATATGACCCTGCGAAGCAGCCGGCGCCACTGGACCGGAAAGCTACGGGGAAAACTATCGGGTAGGGTTATTCACTGCTGTATTTTCAGCTGCGTTGCGCAGCTATCGCGCCAAGAAATGCCTCGACACTGGGCAGAATATTTTTCACGATGATGTCGACGCCCTCAGCGGTCGGATGCAATCCGTCCGGCTGGTTGAGCTTGGCCTCGGCGGCGACGCCTTCCAGGAAAAACGGATAGAGCGAAACGCCGAAGGATTTCGAAAGCTCCGGGTAGATCGCGTTGAAGCGGGCCGCATACTCGCTGCCATAATTCGGCGGCGCCAGCATCCCGCACAGGAGGACGGCGATCTTGCGGGCTTTCAGCCGGGTCAGGATATCGGCGAGCGCGGCACGGGTGACGGCCGGGTCAGTACCGCGCAAGGCATCGTTGGCGCCGAGTTCGAGGATCACGGCCTCGGTTCCTTCCGGCACCGACCAGTCGAGCCGATCGCGGCCGCCCGAGGTGGTGTCACCGGACACCCCGGCATTGATCATATCGACCTTTATCCCCTTGGCTTCCAACGCCTTTTGCAGGCGGACGGGGAACGCCCCGGTCGCCGCCAGGCCATAGCCGGCACTCAGGGAATCGCCGAGCACGACCATCTTGATAGGCTTTACCGGGGGTGTGACCGGGGTTTGCGCAAAAACCGTCTGTGTCGTCATCAAGGCCATAATCAACACGAGTATGTGCACGAACATGCCTATCCGGCCCTCGACCCCGGCGGCGGAATTGCCATATGACCGATCCATGGACAGTCTCATCGAACCCTCTTCACTAACCGGCCTGGAGCCGGACACCATTTCCATTTCCAACGTCAACCTCTCGCTCGGCACGGGCGCGGCACGCGTTCATATCCTGAAAGATATCAGCCTTCGTGTGGCACCGGGCGAAGCGATCGGCCTGATCGGACCGTCAGGTTCGGGAAAGTCGACCTTGCTGATGGTGATGGCGGGGTTGGAGCGGCCTGACAGCGGAGAAGTGGTAGTCAACGGCACGCCGTTCAATGCCCTCGACGAGGACGCCCTCGCCCGCTTCCGCGGCCGCCAGGTCGGCATCGTGTTCCAGTCGTTCCATCTGATCCCGACCATGACGGCGCTGGAAAACGTCGCGGTGCCGCTGGAGCTCGCCGGCAATCCCGATGCAGCCAAACGCGCCGAGCAGGAGCTGACCTCGGTCGGCCTCGGCGATCGCCTGCATCATTATCCGACGCAACTCTCCGGCGGCGAGCAGCAGCGCGTCGCGCTGGCACGCGCGCTGGCGCCCGATCCTGCGATCCTCGTCGCGGACGAACCGACCGGCAATCTCGACGAGGCGACCGGCAAGCAGATCGTCGACCTGCTCTTCACCAAGCATTCCGAGCGCGGCATGACCCTGGTGCTGGTGACGCACGACACATCATTGGCACAGCGCTGCGACCGCGTGGTGCGGCTGCGTTCAGGGCGCATCGACGGACAGTCCACTTCATGACTCTGGCGTCGGAAGCCGCTGGCGGCAGCCGCCGCTCGTCATCACTGGCCCTGCGTTACGCGTTTCGCGAACTGCGCGGCGGCCTGCGCGGCTTTTACGTGTTCATCGCCTGCATCGCGCTCGGCGTGATGGCGATCGCCGGCGTCGGTTCGGTCGCGGCCAGCCTCAGCGACGGTCTGAGCCGGGAGGGCCGCACCTTGCTGGGGGGCGACGTTGCGTTCTCGCTGATCCAGCGCGAAGCCACGCCAGAGGAGATCGCCTTCCTGCGCGCCCGCGGCGAGGTTTCGGTCGCGGCCGCCTTGCGGGTCATGGCCCGCAGCGGCGACGGCAGGCTGGCGCTGGTCGAACTCAAGGCGGTGGACGGCAAATACCCGATGCTCGGGGAGTTGACGCTTGATCCCAAGATGCCGGTGGCGGACGTGTTGGCCGAGCGCGACGGCGTATTCGGCGCGGCGGTGGATTCCGTGCTGCTGGCGCGGCTCGATCTCAAGATTGGCGACCGCATCAGCATCGGCAACGCCAACTACCAGATCCGCAGCGTGGTCAGCGCCGAACCGGACAAGCTCGCCGGCAATGTCGGGCTCGGCCCGCGCGTCCTGGTCAGCGAAACCAGTCTGCGCGCGACCGGATTGCTGCAGCCCGGCAGCCTTGTGCGCTGGATCTACCGGCTAAAATTGCCTGAGAACGCGGCCGACGAGCGCGCCGCGACCCAACTGATCGACAGCGTGCGGGCCGCGCTGCCGGAGGCGGGCTGGTGGATCCGCAGCCGCGCCAACGCCTCGCCGCAACTCGAGCGCACCATCAGCCGTTTCACCCAGTTTCTGACGCTGGTCGGCCTCGCCGCGCTCCTGGTCGGCGGCGTCGGCGTCGCCAACGCCGTCAAGAGCCATATCGACCGCCGCCGCGACGTCATCGCCTCGTTCAAGGCGCTCGGCGCCACCGGCCGCGACGTTTTCACGATCTATCTGACCCAGGTGGTCGTGCTCGCCGGGATCGGCTCCATCATCGGGCTCGTCGCCGGGGCGGCCCTGCCGTTCGTCATCGTCGGCCTGTTCGGCAAGCTGCTGCCGCTGCCGGTGATCCCTGCGCTGCATCTCGACGAGCTCGCACTGTCCTTCATCTACGGCCTGCTGACCGCGCTCGCGTTCGGGCTGTGGCCGCTCGGACGGGTGCACGACGTGCCGGTGGCGGCGTTGTTCCGCGAGGAAGTCGCCCGCGAATGGCACCGTCCGCGCTGGCGATACCTCGCCTTGATGGCCGTCGTGATTGCACTTTTGATCGCGGTTGCCATCGGCCTTGCCTACGACAAGCGCATCGCGGCCGTGTTCGTCGCGTCGTCGGTCGCGGTGTTCGCGCTGCTGCGCGGCGTCGCCGCCGGCCTGATGGCGCTGGCCCGCCGGCTGCCGCGATCGGATATCACCATGCTGCGGCTGGCGATTGCCAACATCTACCGTCCCGGCGCGCTGACGCCCTCGGTCGTGATGTCGCTGGGCCTTGGCCTGGCCGTCCTCGTCACCATCACCCAGATCGACGGCAATCTGCGCCGCCAGTTCCTGGCGGCGTTGCCGGACCGCGCGCCCTCGTTCTACTTCATCGACATCCCGACCTCGGAAGCCGATCGCTTCGGCGCGTTTCTCAAGCAAACTGCGCCGCAATCGACCGTGGAGGATGTGCCGATGCTGCGCGGACGCATCGTCGCGGCGCGCGGCGTCAAGGCCGACGAGCTCAAGCCAACGCGGGATACCGAATGGGTGCTGCAGAGCGACCGCGGCCTGACCTATACGGCCGACATCCCCAAGGGCTCGAAAGTCGTCGAGGGCGATTGGTGGAGCGCAGACTATCGCGGGCCGCCGCTGGTCTCGATGGAGAAAAAGATCGCCGACGGAATGAAGCTCAAGATCGGCGACGAGATCGTCGTCAATGTGCTGGGCCGCGACATCCCGGCGAAGATCGCCAATCTGCGCAACGTCGACTGGCAGGGCCTCGGCATCAATTTCGTGCTGGTGTTCTCGCCCAACGCCTTCAAGGGCGCGCCGCACACCCATGTCGCGACCCTGTCCGAGGCTCACCCGGATCCGGCCGGCGACGCCCGGATCATCAAGCAGGTCGCCGACGCGTTCCCGATGGTGACCAGTGTGCGGGTCCGCGAGGCGCTGGACACGATCGGCACCGTTGTCACCAATCTGACGCTCGCGATTCGCGGCGCCAGCGCCGTGACGCTGATCTCGGCCATCCTGGTGCTGGGCGGGGCGCTCGCCGCCGGCCATCGCCACCGGGTCTACGACGCGGTGATCCTGAAGACCCTGGGCGCGACGCGGGTGCGGCTGCTTGGCGCCTACGCGCTGGAATACCTGATGATCGGCCTGGCCACGGCGGTGTTCGGCGTGATCGCAGGCTCGGTCGCGGCCTGGCTGATCGTGACCCGGATGATGACGCTGAGCTTCATCTGGCAGGCCGGCAGCGCTGCCGGCGTTGTCGCCGCGGCCCTGATTGTCACGGTAGGCCTCGGACTCGCCGGCACGTTGCTGGCCCTGAACCAGAAGCCGGCCAGCGTGCTGCGAAATTTGTGACAATTTGTAGCGGGCGGCAAGGCCGCGTTAACGCTGCTTTTGCTGGAAAATAGCGATCTAGAGCGACATTCAGCCGCGCGTGGAAGCTTGCAGCGAATGTGTTAGTTTCCCACATACCAGCCTGGGACAGAGGCCGGTTTGATGACACCGAATTAATGTCAGCAAATCGCGGCCTTTGGGCTAGATATTCTAACCGGCGACGCAAACCCCTTGCGATCCGCCGGGCAACCAACGGGAATTCGACCATGTCGGACCTAGACCGTAACTACGCTTCTCCTTTCGGCCGGGCCGCCGGACGCGTCGATGCCGCGGCCGTCGATGCCGGTCTGCGCGCGTACATGCTGCGCATCTACAATTACATGTCGATCGGCCTGGCCATCACCGGTCTGGCGGCGCTCGGCGTCTATATGATGGCGGTGACCCCGGATCAGTCGGCCGGCGTCGCCAAGTTCGGCAGGGAGTTCCTGACGCCGTTCGGCTACGCGATGTATGTCAGCCCGCTGAAGTGGCTGTTTATCCTCGCGCCGCTGGTCATGGTGTTCGCGATCTCGTTTGGCATCAACCGGCTGAGGCCCGCGACGGCGCAATTGCTGTTCTGGGCGTTCGCGGCGCTGATGGGCGTATCGCTGTCGTCGATCTTCCTGGTGTACACCCACACCTCGATCGTGCGGGTGTTCTTCATCACGGCGGCGACCTTCGGCGCGCTGAGCCTCTACGGCTACACCACCAAACGTGACATGAGCGGCATGGCGTCGTTCCTGTTCATGGGCCTGATCGGCATCATCATCGCGAGCGTGGTCAACATCTTCCTCGGCAGCTCGATGCTGCAGTTCATCATCTCGGTGGTGGGCGTGCTGGTGTTCGCGGGCCTCACCGCCTATGACACCCAGCGGCTGAAGAACGACTACATCTACGGCTATGCCTCGCAGGGCGGTGACATTGCGGAAAAGGCGGCGATTACCGGCGCACTTTCGCTCTACCTGAACTTCATCAACCTGTTCACGCTGCTGCTGCAGCTGCTTGGCCAGCGCGACTAGCGCTCCAGCCCAGCCAAAGAATTGAAGCCCCGGCCTCGCGGCCGGGGCTTTTCTTTTGCGGCCAGCAAAAATAATCTGTCACCATGTCTACTCCCGATATCAGGCCCGCCACCGAGGCCGACCTCCCCTTTGTCACCGAAATCTACGAGCACGCGGTGCGCTACGGCACCGCGACATTCGAGCTGATCCCGCCCGATCTCGCCGAGATGACCCGGCGGTTCCGCGCGCTGATGGAAGGGGGTTTCCCGTATTTCGTCGCCGCGGTGGAAGGCCGGGTGATCGGATATGCCTATGCAGGCCCCTACCGCCCTCGGCCGGCCTATCGCTTCACGGTGGAGAACTCGGTCTATCTGCAGCCGGCGACCCACCGCCGCGGCATCGGCCTGCTGCTGCTGCAGCGGCTGATCGCCGAATGCGAAGCGCGGGGCTACCGGCAAATGATCGCCGTCATCGGCGATTCCGCCAACGCCGGCTCGATCGGCGTCCACACCAAGACCGGCTTCCAGATGATCGGGACACACCCCTGCGTCGGTCTCAAATTCGGACGCTGGCTGGACACGGTGATGATGCAGCGCGCGCTCGGCGAAGGCGCCACGACGGTACCGGCGGATTCGGAAGCTTAGAATCGCAGGGTGGGCAAAGCGCAAGCGCGCCCACCATTCGAGGCGACGGTCCAGATAGTTGGTGCGCACGGCGCAAACGCGCCTTTGCCCACCCTGCGCGGCTGGACACAAAATCGCGAAAACAACCCCATGCACAGTAGAGTCTAGACAACCGCCAGCTTGCGATCGATCACCAGCAGCACGCGCTCCAGCTCATGGCCGCGGCGCAGGATCAGCCCCGTCGCCGAGATCACGCTGTACATGCCCTGCTTGCGCGCCAGCCGCGGATCCTTCTCGATGCGATAGATCGGGACTTCGGAGGCGCGGCGGAACACCGAGAACACCGCGCGGTCCTTCAGGAAGTCGATGGCATAATCGCGCCACTCGCCATCGGCGACCATGCGGCCGTACAGATTGAGGATGCGATTGAGCTCCAGGCGATTGAACGTAACGCTATTCGGCAGCGGACTTGCAGTGGCGGTGCGCGCCACTGCGCGACTCCCGCTTGGATCAGTGTCCTCCGACATCGAACTCATCGAGCGCCTCCTGTCGTCTCCGGCATGGCCTTGTTCCGAAAAACCTGTCCCTGATTTTCGGGATCATGACAATGACATGATCGCGCTAACCGCCGGGCACCGCAAGGCCCTTTGAAATTGCGACGGAAACCGCGACAGACCGTCCGGCAACGCCGGAAATACCGAGTCACGGGAACGTTAGAGGAATCATATTGCTGCCCCACTTCCGCCCATCGCCCGCCCCGCTGGCTTGCGACAAGTGAATCCTGCGTTGACCCGGTCCTTTCGGTTCCGGATTCCTCAGCCCCCAGCCCCCCGGGGCCGTCGGGATCGGGTCTGTTCGCAGGGGAGCTTTCTCCCGCACTGGGCCAACGAAAGTTGGTCCTTTTTCTTTTGGGGGGTGCGCTTCATCACTGTTGTCGTTCCGGGGCGCGGAAAGCGCGAGCCCGGAATCCATAACCACGATAATGCGTATGGATTCCGGGCCTGCGCCAAGTGGCGCATCCCGGAATGACGACGGGAGAAATCAGCGCAGCGGCGTGTAGGCCGCGCCCAGCATCGGGCCGGGCTTTTCGCGATTGCCGTCCTGGACATAGACGACCGCGGCATCGACGCCGTCGCGGGAGATGTTTTCGAGCGGAACGGTCCAGCTTCCGGAATTGCCGTTCCAGTCCCCGACCTTCAGGATGTTGCGCACCACATTGTAGTAGGTGACCTGGCGGCCGCGGTTTTCACCGCGCCCGATCGAGATCGGTACCGCCTTCGAGACCGAGCAAATCCAGACTTCGCCCTGCGATGAAGTCGGCGCGTTGCTCGCCGCCACCGACACGTTGATGTGCTTGCCGGACAACGTCATCGTCACCGGCACCGACATCACGCCGGCGGCTCTCTGGGTGTGCTGGATTGCGCTGTCGATGCCTGCACGATCGCTGCCGACCACCTTCGCCGAACCGTTGACGATGACCTGCGGCGTGTAGACGTCGCGATCGCCACGCATTTGCGAATAGGCTTTCTGACGCGCGCTGAAGCGCGAGTCCGCCAGCGTATCCTTCCAGCCCAGATAATCCCAATATTCGATCGGCATGCTCAGCGCGATCACGTTGGGATCCTTGGCAAGCTCGCCAATGATCTCGTCGGCCGGCGGGCACGACGAGCAGCCTTGCGAGGTGAACAGCTCGACGACCGCGCGCGGGTCGGCATGAGCGGGACGGATAATCGCGACAATGGCACAGACGCCAAGCGCACTCGACCATCGCGAAATCGAACTATTGGCCATCATCGCTGTCATACTGCGAACCGGTCCTGGCGATTTCTATCCGTATTTGTACGGGGCATGATTTTCTATCCCTAAGCGCGCACCCCAGACGCAAGAAAGCGGCCTTTTCATAGGCCGCCTTCTTCCCGGTCGCTACTCACGTAGCAGTGAGGCACCGATCACAAATCCGCGTTTCAAGCGTTTTCAAGCGAAGCATGCCCCCGGACTTGATCCGGGGGTGGATACCGGTTCGCATAGCAATCGAGTTTACGCAGATTGCGTAGACTTATCTGCGGTAGAAAACGCGCCAAAACAGAACTCAAGCCGCAAGCTTGCGCAGCACATAGTGCAGAATGCCGCCGTTGCGGTAGTAGTCGAGCTCGTCGAGCGTATCGATGCGGCAGAGCAGCGAAACGCGCTGCAGCGAACCGTCGCCGGACACGATTTCCGCGGTCAGCTTCTGGCGCGGCTTCAAATCGCCCTGCAGGCCGCGGATCGTCACCTTCTCGTCGCCCTTCAGCCCGATCGATGTCCAGGACTGACCGTCCTCGAAGGTCAGCGGCAGCACGCCCATGCCGACCAGGTTGGAGCGATGGATGCGCTCGAAGCTCTGGCAGATCACGGCGCGGACGCCGAGCAGCCTGGTGCCCTTTGCCGCCCAGTCGCGTGACGAGCCGTTGCCGTATTCGGCGCCGGCGAACACCACCAGCGGCACCTGCTCGGCCTGGTACTTCATCGCCGCGTCGTAGATCGACATCTGCTCGCCGTCGGGCCAATGTTTTGTCAATCCGCCTTCCGGAATGTTTCCATCAGCGCCTTTGAGCATGAAGTTCTTGATGCGGATATTCGCAAAAGTGCCGCGCATCATGATCTCATGGTTGCCGCGCCGCGTGCCGTACTGGTTGAAGTCGGCCGGACGCACCTGATGCTCCGACAGGTATTTTCCAGCCGGAGAGGTCAGCTTGATCGAACCGGCCGGCGAGATGTGGTCGGTGGTGATCTTGTCGCCGAACATCGCCAGAATCCGCGCATCGACCACGTCGACGATCGGTTCCGGCTCCTTCTTCATGCCTTCGAAGTAGGGCGGGTTCTGCACATAGGTCGAGCTCATGTTCCAGCGATAGGTCTCGCTCTCGACCGTCTTGATCTTGCGCCAGTTGGTATCGCCCTTGAACACGTCGGCGTAGCGCTTCTTGAAGATCGTCGCGGTGACGAACTTCTTCATATAGGCGTTGATTTCCTTGGTGGTCGGCCAGATGTCCTTCAGGAACACCGGCTTGCCGTCCTTGCCTTCGCCGATCGGCTCGACCGAAAGGTCCTTGGTCACGGTGCCGGCCAGCGCATAGGCGACGACCAGCGGCGGCGAGGCGAGATAATTCGCCTGCACGTCCGGCGACACGCGGCCTTCGAAATTTCGGTTACCCGACAACACGGCAGCGGCGACGATGCCATTGTCGTTGATCGACTTCGAAATATCCTCCGGCAGCGGGCCGGAATTGCCGATGCAGGTAGTGCAGCCGAAGCCGACCAGGTTGAAGCCGACCTTGTCGAGATCGAGCTGCAGTCCGGAGTTGGACAAATATTCCGCGACCACCTGGCTGCCCGGCGCCAGCGAGGTCTTGACCCATGGCTTGGCCTTGAGGCCCTTGGCGGCGGCGTTGCGGGCCAGCAGGCCTGCGCCGATCAGCACGCTCGGGTTCGACGTGTTGGTGCAGGAGGTGATCGCGGCGATCACGACGTCGCCATGGCCGAGATCGAAATTGCGGTTCTCGACGGCGTAGCGATGCGAGGCATCCGCCGCCTTCTTGTATTCGCTGGTCATCGCCGCGGAGAAGCCCGCGGCGACCGCCGGAAGTGCGACGCGGCCTTCGGGGCGCTTCGGTCCGGCCATCGAGGGCACCACGTCGGCAAGATCGAGCGTCAGCGTTTCCGTGAACACCGGATCGGCCGATTTGGCGGTGCGGAACAGGCCCTGCGCCTTGGCGTAGGCCGCGACCAATTTCACGCGATCGGCCTTGCGGCCCGAGGTTTTCAGATAATCGATGGTCGCGGCATCGACCGGGAAGAAGCCGCAGGTCGCGCCATATTCCGGCGCCATGTTGCCGATCGTCGCCTTGTCCGCGACCGACAGATAATCAAGGCCGGGGCCGTAGAATTCGACGAACTTTCCGACCACGCCCTGCTTGCGCAGCATCTGCGTCACGGTCAGCACCAGGTCGGTGGCGGTGACGCCTTCCTTCATCTGGCCCTTGAGCTTGAAGCCGATCACTTCGGGCAGCAGCATCGACTGCGGCTGGCCGAGCATCGCAGCTTCCGCCTCGATGCCGCCAACGCCCCAGCCCAGCACGGCGAGACCGTTGACCATCGTGGTGTGCGAATCGGTGCCGACCAGCGTGTCGGGATAGGCGACTTCGAAAGTGCCGGTCTTCCTGCCGACCGTCATCTTCTCCTTGCGGGTCCACACCGTCTGGGCGAGGTATTCGAGATTGACCTGGTGACAGATGCCGGTGCCGGGCGGCACCACCGAGAAATTCGTGAACGCCTTCTGGCCCCACTTCAGGAACTCGTAGCGCTCCTGGTTCTGCTTGTATTCCTCGACCACGTTCTTGCCGAACGCCTTGTTGTCACCGAAGAAATTGACGATCACGCTGTGGTCGATGACGAGGTCGACCGGCACCAGAGGGTTGATTTTTGCGGCATCGCCGCCGAGCGCCTGCATCGCGTTACGCATCGCGGCGAGATCGACCACCGCCGGCACGCCGGTGAAATCCTGCATCAGCACGCGTGCGGGGCGAAACGAGATTTCATGCTCGAGCTTGCGGGTTTTCAGCCATTTCGACACCGCGACGATGTCGGCCTTCTTGACCGTACGATCGTCTTCAAAACGCAGCAGGTTTTCCAGCAGCACCTTCATCGAATAGGGGAGCTTGGAAATTCCCTTCAGACCGTTCTTCTCGGCGGCGGGCAGGCTGTAATACACGTAGGTCTTGCCACCGACCTTGAGGGTCTTGCGGCATTTGAAGCTGTCGAGCGAGGTCATGTCAGGAAATCCCAATTCTCAGTTATACCCGGCAAAGGGTATTTAAACACCGTCAGCGCGGTCGGCTTACCGGCTTGCGGCCGCCGGTTGTGTGCTGCATCAAGTTCCGGGCTTATAGAATCTTTCTAGATGCGCCGCCACAACCACGATCGTGCTGCAGCATTGCGCGACCCAAAAATTCTGATGCGGTACCCCAAGGTTTTCTGAAGGGCCGTAACGAGGCAAGATGCGGCTCAGAGGACGCCAGATCGATTGTGTGCGGGGTGGGCGCGCGGTGTTTTCCGGGCTCGATTTCGAGGCCGCATCCAGCCACGCGCTCGCCGTCGTCGGTCCCAACGGGTCCGGCAAGACGTCGCTGCTGCGGCTGATCGCGGGCTTGCTGGTGCCGGCAGGCGGATCGGTCGCGCTGGAAGGCGGCGCGGACGAGCTGACGCTGCCCGAACAGACCCATTATCTCGGCCATCGCGACGCACTAAAACCCGCGCTCAGCGTGCTCGAAAACCTGTCGTTCTGGCGGGATTTTCTGGGCGGGGATGCCAGCGATCCCCATGAATGCCTCGCCAAAGTGGGGCTCGCGCACGCCACGCATTTGCCGGCCGCGTATCTGTCGGCCGGCCAACGGCGGCGGTTGTCGATCGCCCGGCTGCTCGTGGTGCGGCGGCCGGTCTGGCTGCTGGACGAGCCGACCTCGGCAGTCGATGCCGCCGGGCAGGATCTGTTCGCTGGCCTGATGCGCGACCACCTCGCGCGCGGCGGCATCATCGTCGCGGCCACCCATGCGCCGCTCGGGATCGAGGCGGGCGAATTGCGGATGGGAGGAAGCGCATGACCGCCCTTGCCGCGCTGATTCGACGCGACATCAGGATCGCGCTGCGCGTCGGCGGCGGCGCGCTGATCGGCGTGCTGTTCTTCCTCACCGTCACCGTGCTGATGCCGTTTGCGCTCGGGCCCGACCTGGCGCTGCTGACGCGGCTCGGGCCCTCCATTCTCTGGCTCGGCGCGCTGCTGGCCAGTCTGCTCACGCTCGACCGCCTGTTCACGTCAGACCACGAGGACGGCTCGCTCGATCTGATCGTGATGGGCCGGACGCCGCTGGAACTGGCCTGTGCTGCGAAGGCGCTGGCGCACTGGCTCGCCGCAGGGCTGCCGCTGATTATCGCGACCCCCGTGCTTGGGCTGATGCTCAATCTCGACGCCACCGCGACCTCGGCCGTGGCGCTGACGCTGCTGGTGGGAACACCGGCACTGACTTTTATCGGCATGATCGGCGCCGCGCTGGCGGTGACGCTGCATCGCGGCGGGTTGCTGCTCGCGGTGCTGGTGCTGCCGCTGTCGATCCCGGTGCTGATTTTTGGCGTTGCGGCGTCGCAGGCCGCCATATCGGGACCGCTGCCGTTTGGAACACCGTTTTCGATCCTGTGCGCGATCTCGCTGGTGAGTTTCGTGATCGGACCGTTTGCCGCAGCCGCCAGCCTGCGGCACGGGCTGGACTAGATAACTTGATGCATGCCGATCAACACTTGATGGAACAGAACAAGCCGCATTGCCTGCCCCGCCGCCGCCGACTATCAGGATTGCCATGACGCTGACCGACCTCGCCAACCCCACCAAATTCCTGTCGCTGACGGCGCGCCTATTGCCGTGGCTGGCGGGCGCCACCGCGATCCTGCTGATCATCGGCTTGTACCAGGCAGCAATGGCGCCCGACGATTATCAGCAGGGCGCCACCGTCAAGATCATGTTCATCCACGTGCCCAACGCGTGGCTGTCGATGTTCGTGTGGGGCGTCATGAGCCTTGCGGCGCTGGGCACGCTGGTGTGGCGGCATCCACTCGCCGACGTCGCTGCGAAAGCGGCCGCCCCGATCGGCGCTGCCTTCACATTTCTCGCGCTGGTCACCGGCTCGCTGTGGGGCCGGCCGATGTGGGGCACCTATTGGCAATGGGATGCGCGGCTCACCTCGGTGCTGATCCTGTTCCTGATGTATCTCGGCCTGATCGCACTGTGGCGCGCGGTGGACGATCCGTCGCGGGCGGCGCGGGCGGCGGCGATCCTCACACTGGTCGGCGCGCTCAATTTGCCGATCATCAAATTCTCGGTCGACTGGTGGAACACGCTGCATCAGCCGGCCTCGGTGCTGCGGATGGGAGGCTCCACGCTCGACCGCGCCTTCCTGATTCCGTTGCTGGTGATGGCGGTTGGATTTTCGCTGCTGTTCGTCACGCTGCATCTGGCGGCGATGCGCAACGAGATCCTGCGCCGCCGCGTGCGCAGCTTGCAGATCATGCAAGCCAGCCAACAGGCCGCGTGACGCGATGGCGCTCGGTCCCTATGCCTCCTTCATCGTGACGTCCTATGCGCTGGTCGCCGCGGTGGTCGCTATCCTGATTGCCTGGATCGCCATCGATTTTCGCCGCCAGAAGGCGCGCCTGCGCGAGCTCGAGGCCAGCGGCATCACCAGGCGTTCCGGCCGCAGTGCGGCGGATATAAGATGAGCGGGCCGGCGGCGTCCGACGCACCGCGGCAACGCCGGCGCTGGCTGGTGACGCTGCCGCTGATCGGTTTCATGGCGGTGGCCGGGCTGTTCCTACTGCGGCTGCACGGCGGCGATCCCTCCATAATTCCATCCGCCCTGATCGGCCGCCCGGCGCCGCAGACCGCGCTGCCGGCGCTGGCAGGCCTGGTCGACAACGGCATCGCCATTCCCGGGCTCGACCCGGCGGCCTTCAAGGGCAAGGTCAGCGTCGTCAACGTCTGGGCGTCCTGGTGCGTGCCATGCCATGACGAGATGCCGCTGCTAACCGCTCTGGCCAAGGACAAGCGGCTGCAGATCGTCGGCATCAACTACAAGGATTCCCCCGACAACGCCCGCCGCTTCCTCGGTCGCTACGGCAACCCCTTCAGCATGGTCGGCGCCGACAGCAATGGCCGCGGCTCGATCGAATGGGGCGTCTATGGCGTGCCCGAGACCTTTGTGGTCGGCCGCGAAGGCACCATCGTCTACAAACTGGTCGGGCCGGTGACGCCGGCCAATGTCGATACCGTGCTGAAGGCAGAGATCGAGAAGGCGTTGCGGTGACGCTCGTCATTCCGGGATGGTCCGAAGGACCAGAACCGGAATCACGAGTTTCCGGGTTCATCGCTGCGCGATGCCCCGGAATGACGGCGCGGAAATTTCGCGCGCAAATAATTTCCAGCTTTTATCTGCCGTTCATTTGCCGGCCATGGCGCCGCCACGAATTCGAAGCTAGCTTGATAGCGTTACTTAAACCGTCCTTGGAGGGACACTTCTATGCGTCATTTCACGCTCGCTTCTCTTCTCGCAACTGCGCTCACGATCGGCCTGATGACGGCAACCCCGTCCATGGCCCAGACCGCACAGCCGGCGACCAAATCCGACAGCAAGATGGCTCCCGCGCCGAAGGCTCCGGAGTCGAAGATGGCGCCGGCTCCGAAGGCCGATCTGCTCGACATCAATTCGGCGACCGCCGACCAACTCGAGGCGTTGGCGGGGATCGGCAAGGCCTATTCCGCCAAGATCATCGCGGGCCGCCCCTACAAGGGCAAGGACGATCTGGTGCACAAGAACATCGTCCCGCAGGCGACCTACGACAAGATCAAGGACCACGTGATCGCCAAGCAGAAGAGCTGATTTTTCTTACCTCTCCCCGCTTGCGGGGAGAGGTCGACGCGCACTTGCGCGGCGGGTGAGGGGGTACAGGTCCCTCGGCAATCTTTGCTCGGAGAGAGGCCTCTCACCCCAACCCTCTCCCCGCAAGCGCGGGGCGAGGGAGTCAGAGCGGTGCCAGCTAACCCTTCCTCACATCTCCCGCGTCCGCCTCGCTGGCCTCCAGCGAGGCCGGCTCCAGATGGTAGCGTTTGGTCAGCGGCATCTGGGCGATCGCAAAGATCATCGTCAGCGGAATCACGCCGAACGCCTTGAAGCCCACCCAGAAATCGGTCGACTGGGTGCGCCAGATGAATTCGTTCAAAAGCGCCATCCCGAGAAAGAACAGCGCCCAGCGCAGGGTGAGGATGCGCCAGCCCTGCGGCGTCAGATTGAACATCTGATCGAACATGATGGCGATGAAGGAGCGGCCGAACAACAGGCCGCCGCCGAGGATCGCGGCGAACAGGCCGTAGATGATGGTCGGCTTCACCTTGATGAAGGTCTCATCGTGCAGCACCAGGGTCAGCGTGCCGAACACGATGACGATGACGCCGGTGACGATCGCCATCATGGGTACATGCTTCGTCACCACATAGGACGCGACCATCGCAGCGATGATCGCCACCATGAACGCACCGGTGGCGACGAACAGACCGAATTTGGCGTTGGCGACAAAGAATACGAGCAGCGGACCGAGTTCGGTCGCGAGCTTGAACAGCGGATGCGGCTGGGTCTTGTCCATTACGAGTCAATCCCTGCAATCGCGTTCGCAAAATCCCGCGCGGTGAACGGCGCCAGATCGTCGACGCCTTCGCCGACCCCGATGAAGTGCACCGGCAGTTTGAATTTCTCCGACAGCGCCACCAGGATGCCGCCCCGCGCGGTGCCGTCGAGCTTGGTCATCACAAGGCCGGTGACGCCTGCGGTACGATGAAAAGCCTCGACCTGCGACAGCGCATTTTGTCCCACCGTGGCGTCGAGCACCAAGAGCACCGCATGCGGGGCCGAGGCATCGACCTTCTTGATGACGCGAACGACTTTTTCGAGTTCCTTCATCAGCTCGGCCTTGTTCTGCAATCGCCCGGCGGTGTCGACCAGCAGCACGTCTGTCTTCTGCTCCTGCGCTGCCGTCAGCGCATTGAAGGCGAGGCTGGCCGAGTCCGATCCCTGCGCGCCCGCAATCACGGGCGATTTGGTCCGCTCGCCCCAGACTTTCAACTGCTCGATCGCGGCGGCGCGGAACGTGTCGCCCGCCGCCAGCATCACCTTGCGGCCCTCGGCGCTGAGTTTCGCCGCCAGCTTGCCAATGGTGGTGGTCTTGCCGGAACCGTTGACCCCGACCACGAGAATGACGAACGGCTTTTGGGCGGCGTCGATCACCAGCGGCTTGGCCACCGGCGCCAGCACCTTCTCGACCTCGGTCGCGACCACCGCCTTGACCTCGTCCGCCGAGATCGCCTTGTCGTAGCGGCCGGCGCCGACGGCGTCCGCGATCCGCACTGCGACCTCGGTGCCGAGATCGGCGCGCAGCAGCACATCCTCGATATCATCTAGCATGGCGCGGTCGAGCTTGCGCTTGGTGACGAGGTCGGCAACGGCTGACCCGATCGAACTCGAGGTCCGCTTCAGGCCGCTCGAAAGCCGCCGCCACCAGCTCAGTTTGGGAGTTCCGGGAGTGGTATCGCTCATGTCGGACGTGTGTTAGCGGTTTCGCGCCATGAACGAAAGCCACAACAAACTCATTGAAATTGCGGACCTGACCGCGGAAGAAATTCAGGCCCGCGTGCTCCACCGCGACGGGCTGATGCTGGTCATCGACAAACCCTGCGGGCTACCGGTGCATCGCGGCCCCAAGGGCGGCGCCAATCTGGAAACCTCGTTCGACGGGTTGCGATTCGGCCTGCCGCGGCCGCCGGTGCTCGCACACCGCCTCGACAAGGATACCTCCGGCTGTCTCGTGCTGGGACGCCATCGCAAGGCCACGGCCTCGCTCGGCCTGTTATTCAAGCACGGCAAGATCGGAAAGACCTATTGGGCCGTCGTCGAAGGCGGACCTGCCGAAGATGAAGGCACCATCGACATGGCGCTCGGCCGGCTCAACGTCGAGCGCGGCTGGTGGCAGAAGCCGGATCCAGATGGTCAAAAAGCCGTCACAAACTGGAAAGTGCGCGGCCGCGGCAATGGCCTCGCCTGGCTCGACCTGGAACCGGTCACCGGCCGCACCCATCAATTGCGCGTGCACACATCGGCCACGGGCTGGCCGATCGTCGGCGACAACATCTACGGCAACGGCCCCCGCTTCGGCGAGCCGCGCCTGCATCTGCATTCCCGCGAGATCGTGATTCCGATTTCAAGGAACAAGGAACCGGTCCGCGTGGTCGCGCCGGCGCCGGAGCATATGCAGGAGCGGCTCAGGGCCTGCGGGTGGAACGGGAAGTAGCGGCTTTTACCCCTATCCCCTTGCTGGCTACTTCTGCGGATAGCCGAGACGCCACTGTAGGCATCATAAGGGTCAGCTTTATCCCGTTGACGATTCTGGCAAACGCTAAATCGTATCGCGTTTGCGGCGTTCCAAAGCGTCATTATATCGCTTGATCCGAGCCTGTTCTGCCGCCTTCGACTGCGCGACGCACTCCGCCAAAAACGAGCGAACGTTGGTGGTGTCTTTCCCAGCACGATTCATTTCGGCGATCATTTCGGCCCAATAATCGCAAGGAGGAGGGAACGCCACATTGAAACCGGCAAACGTTTTCGATGGCACAGATACCGTCGCAACGACAGCAATCACCGAAGCTAGTCGTATCAAATGCTGTTCCTTCGTCCATGCGGAAGATGTTTCATCGGCTCATCCTATACCACATCTGACCCTTTGCGCACATGCCAGGGACGCTCAGCCGATGTCAGCATTGGCTCCGCGGGTTCTGTGCGCGCGGACAGAAACCCCTCATCCGGCGCTTCGCGCCACCTTCCCCCACAAGGAGAGAAGGAAGAATTCACACCGTCAGCCGCGCGCCGTCATGGCCGATCATCGTCAGCGCCCGCACCGCGCCCGGCATTTCCCCCGCAATCGCCACCGGCAAAAAATGCTCCGTCCGCCCCTGCCTGCCACTCTCGATCAACACCTGTCGCGTTGCGCCGATCTCCGACACCAGCCGCTTCCGCAGCGCCGCGTCACCCGTCGCACGCAACCGCTTCGCCCGTTCCTTGATGGCCTCGCCCGCGACCTGCGGCATCCGCGAGGCCGGCGTGCCCGGACGCTTGGAATAGGGAAATACGTGCAGGAAGGTGAGATCGCACTCATCCACCAGGTCTTGCGAACGCGCGAACATCTCTTCCGTCTCGGTCGGAAAGCCCGTGATGATGTCGGCGCCGAGCGCGATGTCCGGCCGCAGCCGCCGCACCTGCGCGCAGAATTCGATGGCATCGCTGCGTGAATGCCGCCGCTTCATCCGCTTCAGAATCAGGTCGTCGCCGGACTGCAGCGACAGATGCAGATGCGGCATCAGGCGTTCATCATCCGCAATGACGTCGAGCAGGTCGCGGTCGGCCTCGATCGAGTCGATCGAAGAAATCCGCAAGCGCTTCAGTTCCGGCACATGCCGCAAGATCTGCTTTGTCAGCTGGCCCAGTTTTGGCGTGCCCGGCAGATCGGCGCCATAGCTCGTGAGATCCACGCCCGTGAGCACGATTTCGGCGTGGCCGCGCTCGACCAGCGCGCGGACCTGGTCGACAACAGCGCCCATTGGCACCGAGCGCGAATTGCCGCGGCCGTAAGGAATGATGCAGAAGGTGCAGCGGTGGTCGCAGCCGTTCTGCACCTGTACGAACACCCGCGGCAGACCGCTCTGAAAGCCTTCCAGCAGATGCGGCGCCATCTCGGTGACCGCCATGATATCGGCGACCGCGATCTTCTCGCTGGCGGCGATGCCGAAGCCGGAATCGAACGCCGCACGCGCGCTGCGCCAGGCCGCGCCGCGCATCTTCTCGTCATTGCCGACGACGCGATCGACCTCAATCATGCCGGCAAACATTTCAGGCTGGGTCTGCGCCGCGCAGCCGGTGACGACGATGCGCGCGCCGGGCCGCTCGCGCTTCAGCCGCCGGATCGATTGCCGCGCCTGCGCCACCGCCTCGTTGGTGACCGCGCAGCTGTTGATGACGATGGTATCGGAAAGGCCCGCGCTCTCCGCCTCGTGCCGGATCACTTCGGATTCGAACGCGTTGAGGCGGCAGCCAAAGGTGAGGACGTCGACGCCCATCGCTCAGGCGACGCTGGCGAACAGCGCCGGATCGAAGCGGCCTTCATATTCGAAAACGGCCGTGCCGGTCATCAGCACATGATCGTCGCGCTCGCGCCATTGGATCGAGAGCTTGCCGCCCGGCAGCGACAATTCGACAATGCGGTTGGTGCGCTTCAACCGCGCCGCCGCGACCGCGGTGGCGCAGGCAGCCGAACCGCAGGCCCTGGTCAGGCCGGCGCCGCGTTCCCACGTGCGCATCGTGATGTGATCGCGATCGACGATATGGGCGAGCGTGATGTTGGCGCGATCGGGGAAAATCGGGTGATTTTCCAACAGCGGTCCGAAGCGCTCGAGATCATAGGCGTTGACGTCGTCGACCCAGAAGATCGCGTGCGGATTACCCATGTTGACGACCGACGGCGAATGCAGGATCGGCGCGTCGATCGGCCCGACCTGCAGTTCGATGTAACGCGTGTCGCGAAACTCTTCGGCCAGCGGAATATCCTGCCAACCGAACTTCGGCACGCCCATGTCGACCGTGTAGAGATCGGGCTGCGGCCCCTGCCAGCAATTCAACAGACCCGAGCGGGTCTCGAAGGTCACAGCGGTCTGGCCGGTCTTCTCGAACAGCCGCCGCACCACGCAGCGCATGCCGTTGCCGCAGGCGCCGGCCTCGGAGCCGTCATTGTTGTAGATGCGGATGAAGGCCTCGGTGCCCTCCAGCCGCGGCGGCTGCAATACCATCAACTGGTCATAGGGGACGCCGGCGGGCGAGGCGACGGCGCGCGCGTCCTCCGCCGTCACCTTGGCCGGCTTGTCGCGCAGATCGACCACGACGATTTCGTTGCCGATACCGTTCATCTTGGCGAATGCGTGATTGGCCAGCGCGCTCATGGAATTTCCCAATTTCTGCCTGTCTTATATGGCCAATAATGGCCGATTGCCTAGTACGCAGGGGTCCATGACGCATCTGTCATGGGACGAAGGCGGACCTTGCATGTTAGGTATGGCGGCGTCTTTGCGGGCGTGAGCCGGGACACACCGCGACCGCTTGGGATGGATGGAGAATGCCTAAAATGAACCGTATCAGCCGTTTCCGCTCGGCCATGGCCGCGCTGATCCCGATGGTAGCAATCGCGGTGGGCGGCCCTGCGTTGGCGCAAGCGCCGGCACCAGCCGCCTCACCAGCTGCCAGCCCCTCCGCGGCACCGGCACCCGCCGTTTCTGCTTCCCCTGCCCCGGCGGAGACGCCTTCGCCGGCGGCATCCGCGATCCCGGCACCGGGAACCTCCCCCGCGCCGGTGGCAAGCCCGTCCGCTGCCCCCTCACCGCCACCCGCGGCCGCCCAGACGCCGGCCACGCCCCCTGCGGCCGTTCAGACCGCCGATCCCTTCGGTGAGCAGTTCACGCTGGAGCCCAGGAAGGTGGTGGTCATGAAGGGCACCGCCAATTGGGACTCGGCGTTCGACACCCTGATCGATTCGTTCAAGGCGCTGAACGCGCTGCTCGACAAGCAGGGCATCAAGGCAGCGGGCAATTCGATGATCGTCTACACCTCGACCGACGATAGCGGCTTTACGTTCCTGGCTGAAATTCCAGTCGACCAGGAGCCGAAGAACCTGACCAAGGACATGAGCATCGGCAAATCGCCCGAGGGCAAAGCCCTGAAGTTTGTCCATCGCGGCTCCTACGACAACATGGACAACACCTATGAGGCGATCACCAATCACCTCGACGACAAGAAACTTGAAGCAAAAGACACCTTCGTCGAGGAATACATTACCGACCCCCTGAAGACCGCAGAGGACAAGCTGGTGATCAATGTTTACGTGCCGCTGAAGTGAGAGACATGAAGCATCCGCTCGCATTTGTTATCACCGCAGCCGTGCTGGTGGCCACGCCCGCGCTGGCGCAGACAGCGCCGCCGCCCGCCATCTCCGTGACCGGCGAAGCCAACGTCTCGGTGGCACCCGATCAGGCGCAGATCGATGGCGGTGTTACCACTGACGCCAAGACCGCGCGCGAGGCGTCCGACGCCAATAACGCGGCGATGGGCAAGGTGCTGCTGGCGCTGAAAGGTGCCGGGATCGACGAAAAGGATTACCAGACCTCGCGGCTGTCGCTGCAGCCGCAATATGCGACTTCGTCCAAAACCGCGGAGCGGCCAGGCGTCGTTGGGTTCCGCGCCAGCAACCGCGTCACGATCAAGGTCCGCGACGTCACCAAGGTCGCAGGCGTGATCGACGTGCTGGTTGGCGCCGGCGCCAACGAGATCGGCGGCATCAATTTCATCGTAACGCAGCCGTCCAAGCATCTGGACGAGGCCCGCGAGAAGGCGATCGCGGACGCGCGCCGCAAGGCCGATATCTATGCCAGGACCGCCGGCGTCACGCTCGGCGAACCGATCAGCATTTCCGAGGAAGGCGCGCCCAGCCCGATGTTCCGCAGCAAAGTCGCCGGCGGCATGGCCGCATCCGCGCCGGTGGCGCAAGGCGAAGAGACGCTGTCGGTTTCGGTGAGCGTATCCTGGGCGATCAAGCCGAAGGAATAACGGGACGACGGGATAGTTGGCGCGGCGACTAAACCTCGAATACCTGCCCGGGCTTCAGCGTGGCAAACCGCTCGCGCGGAATCTTCGCTTCGTCCAGCGCTTCGCCCAGCGCAATCACTGGCGCGTCGATCGCCTCGTCGGTGAGCTGGTACGTGCCGTGATGATGCGCCAGTGCCGTTTGCGCCCCGCAATCGGCCAGCGCCTTCACGGCGTCCGACGGGTTCATGTGCTGGTCGCGCATGAACCAGCGTGGCTCATAGGCGCCGATCGGCAGGATCGCCAGCCGCAGCGGGCCATGTGCTTCGGCGACCCGGCGAAAATGCTTGCCGTCGCCGTAGCCGGAATCGCAGACGATGTAGAGTTTGCCAACGGGCGTCTCCAGCACAAAACTCGCCCACAGCGCCTTGTTGCGGTCGAACAGCCCGCGCGCCGACCAATGACGCGTCGACACCAGCGTCACGGCGATGCCGTTGCCGAGTTCGACGCGATCCTTCCAGTCGAACGCTTCGACTTTGATCGCCGAATCCGCGTCGCGCATGGTGACGTCATTGCCGAGCGGCGTGATCACGCGCGGCGAAAACGTTTTCGCAAGCCTCGACAGCGTCGCCAGATCGAGATGGTCGTAATGGCCGTGCGACACCAGCACGACATCGATCTTCGGCAGCGCGTCGAACGCAATGCCGGGATCGTTGTGGCGCTTCGGCCCGGCCCAGCTGAACGGCGAGGCCCGCATCGACCACACCGGATCGATCAGGATGTTGAGGCCTCCAGTCTGGATCAGCCAGCTCGCATGGCCGACGAACGACAACCGTACCTTGTTGCCATCAACGCGCGGCGGCGGCGTATCGGCGTGCGCACTTGGCACCCAATCCGGCCAGCTCGCGCGCTGCCGGCCGCCGCCGAACTGCCATCGCAGCACCTCGGCCAATGATTTCGGCGGCGAACCATCCGGATCGAAGAAGGTCAGGCCGTCGAAATGATCGGAAGCAGGGCCGTCATAGGTTTTCATGCGGGACATCCAGACAGACGGCGCACCGACGGCCAGACCGAGACCGGCGAGCACTGCAAAGACACGGCGGCGGGTGATGGGCACGGGCGCGATCACATAGGGCGGCAAGGGACAACGGGTACGGGGCGTTATATGGCGTTCGCGGACGAAGTTGGAACCCGCGGCGGAGAGAACGCTCACCGGCCCGCCATTTCGACATAATATAGCTACTTCAATGCTTTAAGTCCGAGACACCAGGGCATTTCGTCCTAGTTTCCCCTTGACTTTGATGGCTTCCGGGCGTTTAACCCCGGCACTTCTCGGAAAGACGTTCTTTTCGACCCGCCGCCCGGCCCTAGAGACCGGAGGCCAACGCCCGACAGCGCGATGCGCCCTCGGGCGTAATCGTGTTTGGAAATTCGTCCTGAGGCAGGACAGAGGATAACGGCATTGTTCGACAATCTGTCGGAAAAGCTTGGTGGGATACTCGATCGGCTGACGGGCCGCGGTGCGCTGTCCGAAAAGGACGTCGATGCCGCGATGCGCGAGGTGCGCCGCGCGCTGCTCGAGGCCGACGTCTCGCTCGACGTCGTCAGAAGCTTTATCGACCGCGTACGCGAGCAGGCCATCGGCGCCACCGTCGTCAAGTCGGTCACACCCGGCCAGATGGTGGTCAAGATCGTCCATGACGAACTGGTCGCCACGCTTGGCGCCGACGGCCAGACCATCGACCTCAATGCAGTGCCGCCGGTCGCGATCATGATGGTCGGCCTGCAAGGCTCCGGCAAAACCACCACGACAGCAAAACTCGCGCGCCGCATGACCCAGCGCGACAAGCGCAAGGTGTTGATGGCCTCGCTCGACATCTATCGCCCCGCGGCGATGGAACAGCTCGCAGTGCTCGGGCGCGATCTCGACATTCCCACGCTGCCCATTGTCGCCGGCCAGAAGCCGGCGCAAATTGCAAAACGCGCATTGGAAGCCGCCAAGCTCGGCGGCTACGACGTGGTGCTGCTCGACACCGCCGGCCGCACCACGCTCGACGAAGAGATGATGTCGGAAGCGGCGGAAATCAAAACCGTCGCCAGCCCGCATGAAGTGCTGCTGGTCGCGGATTCCCTGACCGGCCAGGACGCGGTCAACCTCGCGCGCGCCTTCGACCAACGCGTCGGCCTGACCGGCATCGTGCTGACACGGGTGGATGGTGACGGCCGCGGCGGCGCCGCGCTGTCGATGCGCGCGGTCACGGGAAAACCGATCAAGCTGATCGGCACCGGCGAAAAAACCGACGCGCTGGAAGATTTCCACCCCAGCCGTATCGCCGGCCGCATCCTCGGCATGGGCGACGTGGTGTCGCTGGTCGAAAAAGCGGCGGCGAATATCGACGCCGAAAAGGCGGCGCGCGTCGCCGAGAAAATGCGCAAGGGTCAGTTCGACCTGGCCGACATGCGCGAGCAATTGCTGCAGATGGCGAACATGGGCGGCATCAGCGGGCTGATGGGCATGATGCCCGGCATCGCCAAGATGAAAAACCAGATCGCCAACGCCGGGATCGACGACAAGATCATCAAACGCCAGGTCGCGGTGATCGATTCGATGACGCGGCAGGAACGCAAGAGCCCCGACCTCCTGAAAGCCAGCCGCAAGAAGCGCATCGCGGCCGGCGCCGGCGTCAAGGTCGAGGAAGTCAACAAGCTGCTGAAGATGCACCGGAACATGGCCGACATGATGAAGGCGATGGGTTCGGGCAAGCGCGGCCCGATGGCCGGCATCGCGCAGGCGATGGGCTTTGGCGGCGGCGGCATGCCGTCGGCCGAACAGATGAAGGCGCTGGCGGAGAAGATGCCCGGTGGCGCCGGGCCCGGCGGCATGCCCGCGCTGCCGAAGGATATTCCGGTGGGCTTGCGTCAGGGCCTGCCGAATTTGCCCGGGCTCACGGGCCTCAGCGGCAAGCCGACGCTGCCGGGCCTCGGCGGATTCCCCGGCAAGAAGAAATAATCGCGATCAATTCACTCTCATCACATCAAACCAAACTTACGGAGAATACAATGTCAGTCGTTATCCGCCTCGCTCGCGCAGGCACCAAGAAGCGCCCGGTCTATCACGTCGTCGTCGCCGACTCGCGCTTTCCCCGCGACGGCCGCTTCATCGAGCGTCTCGGCCATTTCAATCCGCTGCTGCCGAAGGACAACGAAGCCCGCCTGAAGCTCGACATGGACAAGGTCAAGTCCTGGCTCGCCAAGGGCGCGCAGCCGTCCGACCGCGTCACCCGCTTCCTCGATGCCGCCGGTGTCGTGAAGCGTGCCGCGCGCAACAACCCGGAAAAGGCCGTGCCGCGCAAGGAGCGCAAGGCCGCTGCCGAAGCCGCCGCGAAGTCATAAGCGTTAGCGGCGCGGGGCGGTGGCAGCACCGATTTGTGTCGCCCGGATCGGCGCCGCGCATGGCGTGCGCGGCGCGGTGAAACTGTGGACGTTTACCGAAGACCCGCTGGCCGTAAGGGATTACGGCCCGCTGACGACCAAGGACGGCGCGCGCCAGTTCGAGGTGACGCATGCCCGTGAGGCGAAAGATCATCTGGTCGCCACGATCAAAGGCGTCGCCACCCGCGAGGACGCCGAACGCCTCAACGGCATCGAGCTCTATATCGCGCGCGACAAGCTGCCTGAGACCGACCACGACGAATATTACCACGCCGATCTGATCGGGCTCGCCGCGGTCAATGCCGCGAACGAACCGCTCGGCCGCGTCACCGCGATCCATAATTTTGGCGCCGGCGACATCATCGAGATCGCACCACCGCAGGGCCCGACGATGCTGCTGCCGTTCACCAATGCCGTGGTGCCGACGGTCGACCTTGCGGCCGGCCGCGTCGTGATAGAACTGCCCAAGGAAATTGAAGGCGGCGACGTTCCGACGCTTACGTGATGGGTTTTGAATGACCTGTTCTGAAAGTCCCTGGCGCGCCACCATCCTCACGCTATTCCCGGACATGTTTCCGGGCCCGCTCGGCGTTAGCCTGGCGGGCAAGGCGCTGGCTTCCGGGCTGTGGGCGCTGGAAGCCCGCGACATCAGGGCATCGGCCACCGACCGCCACCGCAGCGTTGACGACACGCCGGCTGGCGGCGGGCCCGGCATGGTGCTGCGCGCCGACGTGTTGGCCGCCGCCATCGATGCTGCGGATACCAGCCAGTCTCGTCCGCGCCTCCTGATGAGCCCCCGAGGTCGGCCATTGACCCAGTCCCGGGTCATCGAGCTCGCCGCTGGCCCAGGGCCGCTGATCGTCTGCGGCCGGTTCGAGGGCATCGACGAGCGGGTCATTGCGGCCCGCGGGCTCGATGAGGTCTCGATCGGCGATTACGTGCTGTCCGGCGGTGAAGTCGCCGCCATGGTGCTGGTCGACGCCTGTGTGCGGCTTTTGCCGGGGGTGATGGGAAAACAGGCCTCGGGGACCGAGGAGAGCTTTTCCGAGGGACTACTGGAATACCCTCAATATACCCGCCCGCAGGAGTTCGAGGGCCGGACGATCCCGGAAATCCTCACTTCCGGCGACCATGCCAAGGTCGCCGCCTGGCGTCAGGCCGAGGCTGAAGCCCTGACCAGGGCGCGGCGGCCGGATTTGTGGGCGATTAAGACCCGCCAAAAACGCCCAAAAAGCACGACAGACGGGTGACAAGCGCGCTTTGATGCCTTATACGGGCGCCAAATCCGCAGCATACAGCAGGATAGATGGACGTTCGCGCAGCCCGCGCTGGACTGGCTGGGCGCGCCGCCGATGGAGATTTCAATGAACATCATTCAACAGCTCGAAAAAGAGCAATTCGACAAATTGGCCGCGACCAAGTCGATCCCCGAGTTCGGCCCCGGCGACACCGTGATCGTCAACGTCAAGGTGGTCGAAGGCGAGCGCACCCGCGTGCAGGCCTATGAAGGCGTTTGCATCGGCCGGTCCGGCGGCGGGCTCAATGAGAGCTTCACCGTCCGCAAGATTTCCTACGGCGAAGGCGTGGAACGCGTCTTCCCGGTGATGTCGCCGATGATCGACTCGATCAAGGTGGTGCGCCGCGGCAAGGTGCGTCGCGCCAAGCTGTATTACCTGCGCCAACTGCGCGGCAAGTCGGCCCGCATCGTCGAGAAGACCGAGCGCGCGACCGCCGTCGGCGAGTAATTCGTCTCCTGCAGGGGGATGTGACCAAAAGCGCGGGGTTTTGCCCCGCGCTTTTTTTGTTGGGCCTTTCGTCATTGCAACGGCTCGCAATGACGGTGGATATAAACGCATATCGCGCTTAGATACCTCATGTGCTATGAGGCTAGAATGGTTCCAGATCAAACCAGCTTTGCAGGCCGGCGCATCGATCCCTTCGTGATCGACGACCGTTCGCGCCTGCCCGGCCGTTTCTTCGGACGCTTTGCGACCTCGGCGACGTCAGAGCTTAGCTGCGGCCTTTGATGCCGCGCTGACTGCCCGTTGCTTGCGCTGATAACCGCGCTGACCGCTCACACAGAATCATTTTTGGAGCTTACGCTCATGTCAAAGCCCACCACGCTGTACGACAAAATCTGGAACGACCATCTGGTGCACGAAGCCGATGACGGCACCTGCCTGCTCTATATCGACCGCCATCTGGTGCACGAAGTGACCTCGCCGCAGGCGTTCGAAGGCCTGCGCATGACCGGCCGCAAGGTGCGCGCGCCGGAGAAGACGCTGGCCGTGGTCGACCACAACATCCCGACCACCGACCGTTCGAAGCCGAATCCCGATCCGGAGAGCATCGAACAGATGAAGGTGATGGCCGACAACGCCAAGGAATTCGGCATCACGTATTTCAACGAATTCGACAAGCGCCAGGGCATCGTGCACGTGATCGGTCCCGAGCAGGGCTTTACGCTGCCCGGCACCACCATCGTCTGCGGCGACAGCCACACCTCCACCCATGGCGCGTTCGGCGCGCTGGCCCACGGCATCGGCACGTCGGAGGTGGAACATGTTCTCGCAACCCAGACGCTGATCCAGAAAAAAGCAAAAAACATGCGCGCGGTGGTCGACGGCAAATTGCCCGACGGCGTCACCGGCAAGGACATCATCCTGGCCATCATCGGCGAGATCGGCACCGCCGGCGGCACCGGCTATGTGCTGGAATATGCCGGCGATGCGATCCGCGCGCTGACGATGGAAGGCCGCATGACGGTCTGCAACATGTCGATCGAAGGCGGCGCCCGCGCCGGCCTGATTGCGCCGGATGAAAAGGCGTTCGAATTCCTCAAGGGCCGTCCGATGTCGCCGAAGGGCGAGGCGTGGGACGCCGCGATGCGCTACTGGGACACGCTGCGCTCCGATGAAGGCGCGCATTTCGACCACGAGATCCGGCTGGATGCGGCCAAGCTGCCGCCAATCGTGACCTGGGGCACCTCGCCCGAGGACGTGGTGTCGATCACGGGCATGGTGCCGGACCCCGACCAGATCGCCGATGAAGCCAAGCGGCTCTCAAAACATCGCGCGTTGAAATATATGGGCCTGACCGCGGGAACCAAGATCACCGACATCAAGCTCGACCGCGTGTTCATCGGCTCCTGCACCAACGGCCGTATCGAGGATTTGCGCGCGGCGGCGAAAGTCGCCGAAGGCAAGACCGTCAACGGCCACGTCAGCGCGATGATCGTGCCGGGCTCGGGCATCGTAAAGGAACAGGCGGAAGCCGAAGGCCTCGACAAGATCTTCATCAAGGCCGGCTTCGAATGGCGCGAGCCGGGCTGCTCGATGTGTCTGGCCATGAACCCCGACAAGCTGTCGCCGGAAGAGCGCTGCGCCTCGACCTCGAACCGCAATTTCGAGGGCCGGCAGGGCTTCAAAGGCCGCACCCATCTGGTGTCGCCGGCGATGGCGGCCGCGGCAGCGATCGCCGGGCATTTTGTTGATATCAGGGAGTGGCGTTAACGCGCGTTGCCTCAACATCGAGGCGTTCTGGCAAGGCCTCGTTAAGGCGCGGGGCGCAGACTGGCTGCTTACGGGAATGATCATCGCGAGGAGCCGGACGTGGCCGATAAACCAGAATATGTCGATATGATCAGCGAGGCGACGCGCCAGAGCCGGCGCAACGTCTCGCGCATAGTCGATCTCGTCCCCGTCGCGCCGAAAGACACAAGGCGCCTCAGTAACTGGCCGCCGGAACACTGGCAGCAATGGCGGTTGGAGTCGCTCACCCCGTGGAAGATCAAGCCCTGGAAGGGCAAGGACTGGGATTGAGCCCCTTCGCGCTCATCACGCTATTCAAAAAACAGGCGCCCCAGCGGGCGCCTGTTTTGTTTCAACTCAACCTCACCAGTATCGGAAGTGGCGCATGGGATCGCGACAAGCTGGTGCTGATGTCGTTTCCCGACGAGGCCGCGTTCCGGGCCTTTGCAGACTAGCCGGACTATCTGGAAATCTCCAAGGACCGCAAAGCCGGCGCGGACGGCATCGCGTTGCTGGCCAAAGGATTCGAACGGGGGATTTGAACAGCGTTTGAAGCAGGGCTGAGCTGCCACGCCCCTGACCAGGACCTCCGTTGGAGGGACTCGTTCCTGACAGCGTCAACACTTTGCTAACGGCCCGCTGGTAAACTGACCCTTAACCAATCAGAAAATCGATAGCTGGCTTCGGATCCCCTCAAGTCGAGGGCTTGATCCGGCGTGGCGCCGTGCCGGCACGGGCGCGGTTCTCAGGCCGGTCGCAGCGGTTCGGGCAGCAGCAAGTTTCACTCCAGAGAGATCCAGAAATGATCGCCAGATTTCAAAACCTGCCCATTATTGCCAAGATCGCGGTGCCTGCCGCGATCGTCGCCCTTGTGGCAGTCGGGATCGTCGTGCAGGCCTCGATGGCGCTGAGCAACCTGTCCGCGACGGCGGCGAGCCTCGTCGACGGCAACGCAATGCGGGTGCAGTACAGCCTGCAGGCCGAGAGCCACTTCAACAGCGCCGCGGTGAGCGAGAAGAACGTCATCCTCTCCGGCACCGACGGCAAGGCGATCAGTCAGAACGTCGAGTCCTATGGCAAGGCCACCGATGCCACGCTGGACGCGATCGATCGTCTGGCGACCGTCACCACTGCTCCCGAGCAGCGCCAGCTGATCGACACAATGCGAACCGCGGTCAAGGACCGCCGGGTCGCCAGCGCCAAGGTCTTCGAACTGGCGGCTGCGGGCAAGATGGAAGAGGCCTTCGCCTATTCGCGCAACGTCGCGGCCAAGCATCGCCAGACCGCGATCGCGGCGGTGGGGCAACTCATCACCATCAATACGGACGCCATGCGCGCCGCGCGCGACGCGAGCGTCGCCAGCGCCGATTACACCCGTCTTTTGCTCGTGGTCGGGGCGATTGTCGGCCTGCTGCTGGCCTTTGCCATCCTCGGCTGGATCGCGTTCGGCCAGATTGCCCAGCCATTGCGGCGCATGACGCTTGAAATGACCAAGCTTGCCGGAGGCGATCTCGATATTTCGATCGTCGGCGCCGGCCGGACCGACGAGGTCGGCGGTCTCGCCAAGTCGCTCACCGTCTTCAAGGAGAACGCGACGACGGCGCGCCGGCTCGAAGCCGAGCAGCGCGAGGAGCAGGTCCGCAAGGAAGCCCGGCAGCGCGCCATCGAAGGCTACATCGCGACCTTCGATGTCCAGGTCTCGGAAGCCCTGCAAACGCTGACCGCGGCGTCGGCCGAGATGCACGCCACCGCCGGCAGCATGACGGCAACGGCGGAGGAAACCAGCCGGCAGGCCACCGCTGTCGCCAACGCCTCCGACGTCGCCTCCGCGAACGTGCAGACGGTTGCCGTGGCGACCGAGGAACTGCATGCCTCGATCAGCGAAATCTCGCGCCAGGTGGCGCAGGCGTCCCAGACCGCCAACCTTGCGGTCGCCGAGACCGACCGCACCAACAAGACCGTCGAGGGCCTGGCCGAAGCGGCACAGAAAATCGGCGAAGTCATTTCGCTGATCCAGAACATCGCATCGCAGACCAACCTGCTGGCCCTCAACGCCACGATCGAAGCGGCGCGCGCCGGCGAGTCCGGCAAGGGCTTTGCCGTCGTCGCCACCGAGGTGAAGGCGCTTGCCACCCAGACCGCCAAGGCGACCGAGGATATTTCAGCCCAGATCGCCGCGATCCAGCAGGAGACCGGCAACGCCGTGACGGCCATCAAGACGATCGGGACGACGATCGCCCAGATGAACGAAATCGCCACGGCGATCGCTGCCGCGGTCGAGCAGCAGAGCGCTGCCACCCGCGACATTGCGCAGAACATCCAGGAAGTTTCGAAGGGAACGACCGAGGTATCTTCGAACGTCGGCAGCGTCAACGACGCCGCCAACGAGACCGGCGCCGCGGCGTCGGAAGTGCTGACGGCGGCTGACGACCTCAGCCATCAGTCGGAGAAGCTGCGCGCCGACGTCAACACTTTCCTCGATCTCATTCGCGCGGCCTGATCCGCTTCCCGTTGCGCGTGAACGGGATCAACGCCATCGCGCTCGTCTCCTGAGCGCGATGGCCGCGCCCGTTACCAATACGGACCGAAGCCGAAGCCGAACGTGAACGGCGCCGGTGCGTAATAGGGGTATGGCCGGTAGTAATTGGGCCGCGCGTAATAGCGGGGTCCGTAATACGGCCGGTAGTATGGGCGAGCATACGGCCGATAATAGCCGTAACCATAATGGCGCCCGTAATAGCGTTGCGCGCTGAAGTCGGTCGCACCTGACGTGCCGGCGGTTTGTTGCTTCATTTGCGGCGATGCCGCGGCCGCCGAATTGACCGCCGCCGGGCCGGCAAACACCAGAGCGCCCGCGACAGCGGCTGCTCCGATCAAGGTCTTCATGACGATCTACCTCTTCTGATTCAGGATCATCAAATAACAGGCAGCAATGGCGCCCGTTTCATGGCAGTAAACTTGAAGTGAAAACAGGCCCGCGATGAACGGACCTGCTCACTTCAAATCCGCAAACTCGCGATCACCAGCGGCGATGATGGTGACGATGATGATGATGCCGACGGTGGTGATGATGACGATGCCAGCGATGATGGCGATGCCGCCATCCCGCCTCTGTCGTCTCAGGCTTGACATCCTCCTGGACGGCCGCAGCAGCGCCAGGGTTGCTCAGCGACAACGCGTTAGCGCGCTCGGTTGGAGCGGCTATAACGAGCATGGCGCCAACGGCGGCAAGCCCCAGAACTTTCATCACCTGCATATGTAAGTCTCCTTGGTCTTCAGGATGTCACGTTCGTGGCGAGCGGTGCTCGACAAGCAGCCGCTACGCCGCGACGCAGTTCACAGCTTGAAGCTGAGGACGTGAATGCGAACTGAATGACTGCGCCACGAAGATGAACAAGGAGCGTGTACATCGGTTCCGATTAATTACAGCGGCGCGTCAAACCGGCGCAGACTGCTACCGCATCTTCTGCAGACACTCCGCATTCATGAGACGGTCATGATTTCAAACATGAACGCTTCGATCGGGCGACACAGCGTTGGCCTTGCAAGCGAGCGGCGATGGCCATTCTCAATTATGCGGCGTCAGCGATTGTGGTTTGCGCAGGATTGATCGGCGCCGTGCGCGGGCGCTAGCCGGGCCGCCAGTAGCAGTTCATGCGCGGCGTGATGACAGTGCCGCTCGGCCGGTATTCCTGCACATAGGTCGCAGTGCAACTGCGTACCGCATTCGGCCCCGGATTATAGCGCGGATAGACATCCGGCTCCCACTGCTCCTGCCGGTAGATCGGCACGCGGCGGAGCGGCCGCCGGCGTTGTGCGGACGCGTCGGTGACAGCCGGCTTCGGCATCTGTGCGGTGCGCATCGCTGACGGTGCCGTCTGAGCCCGTGCGCCGCCATCCGGCAACAAGAATCCGGTCAAAATCGCCACTACCGCCGCCGCCGCAATCCGCTTCATTCCGCCCACCCAAAGCCTGTTATCGGGCGGTACGGTCTCCGATTGCCGCGCCAAGGTCAACCGGGCGATGGGATTCAAAATCAGTAGGCGCGCAAAATGAGTAGGCGCGTCGTTGGAACACGCGCTAAACAGGCGCGATGTGGAAGGAAGCAAAAGCACCGTCGCTCGCCGAAATGGAAGCCATGGCGCATGAGGTTTTCGAGCGCCTGCCAAAGGGCTTTCGAACCCTGTGCGAGGGCGTGATCATCCGCGTCGACGATTTCCCCACCGACGAGGTCCTCGACGAAATGCAGGCGCAAACCGAGTTCGACCTGCTCGGCCTGTTCCAGGGCGTCGGCCTGCCGCACCAAAGCAATAACGACGTCGCCCGCCTGCCGAACATGATCTGGCTCTACCGGCGGCCGATCCTGGATTACTGGGCCGAACATGAGGAAACGCTGGGCTATATCGTCCGGCACATGCTGATTCACGAAATCGGCCACCATTTCGGTCTGTCGGACGCCGATATGGAGGCAATTGAAGCCCAAGAAGCGTAAGAGCGGGGTAGGATTGCGCAAATTGGCCTTTTGCCGGGGGCGATTTCGCGATAAATTGGCGGCTTATCCCCTCATTTCAGCCGGGAAGTACGTTCGATGGACAAGTTCACCACACTGGAAGGCGTCGCCGCGCCCCTGAAGATCATCAATGTCGACACCGACATGATCATTCCGAAGCAGTATCTGAAGACCATCAAGCGTACCGGCCTTGGCAAGGGCCTGTTCTCCGAACAGCGCTACAAGGATGACGGCAGTGAGAATCCGGACTTCATCCTCAACAAGCCGGCCTACCGCAATTCCAAGGTGCTGGTCGCCGGCGACAATTTCGGCTGCGGCTCGAGCCGCGAGCACGCGCCGTGGGCGCTGTTGGATTTCGGGATCCGCTGCGTGATCTCGACCTCGTTCGGCGACATCTTCTACAACAACTGCTTCAAGAACGGCATCCTGCCGATCCGCGTCACCCAGGACGATCTCGACAAACTGTTCGACGACGCCGAACGCGGCGCCAACGCGACGCTGACCATCGATCTCGCGGCCCAGGAAATCCGCGGCCCCGACGGTGGCACCGTGAAGTTCGAGATCGACCCGTTCCGCAAGCATTGCCTGCTCAACGGTCTGGACGACATTGGCCTGACGATGGAGAAAAAGGCTTCCATCGATACCTACGAGGCCAAGGCCACAATAGAGCGCGCCTGGGCCTGATCGCGGGTCGCCGCCCTCGCTCGACAATAGTGAGGCGACGCCGATGCGGCCTGACGTCGTCACCTTCTGGCATGGCCCGCTCGATGCGCTCCGGCTGACCTGCCTGCGATCGCAGGTCGCAGCGGGCCACAAGGTCACCGTTTACAGTTTCGACCCGCTTGCCGGCCTGCCCGATGGCGTCGGCAACGCCGAGGCCGAAGCGATCCTGCCGCATTCCTTTTCCGAGCGACTTCGCCCGCCGCAGCCGGACGGCAGCTGGCGCGACTGGACCATCCTGCAGTTCAGCGATTTCTTCCGCATGCGGTTGATGGCGCAGAGGGCTGGTCTATGGCTCGACGCGGATGTCCTGCTGCTGAAGCCGGTCGAGATCGATCCTGCAAAACCCTATTTCGCCTGGGAGCGGCCGCGCCAGCTCGGCAATTCGGTTTTGTATCTGCCGCCGGACGATCCCATCGTCACGGCGTTCGAGAATCTGATGGCGCAGGACGAACTGACGCCGGACTGGCTGGCGCTGCGCCATCGCCTGACCTTCCTGCTGCGGCAGCTGCGCGGCGGATCGAACCGCCTCTCGGATATTCGCGTGGCGATCTTCGGTCCGGCCGCGCTCACCGCGCTCGCGCGCCGATCGAACGAATTGCAGCACGCACTGCCGAAGCAATCATTCTATGCGGTCCACGCCGAGCCGAAGCACTTTTTCGAGCCGTCGGATTTTTCAGCGCTGCTCGCCGATCCCCATATCATCGGGCTGCACATCTCGCCGAAAGGCCGCGGCGGCCAGAAGCCCATTCCCGGCAGCCTCTACGCCTGGGCGGCGGAGCGGTTCGGGGCTTAACACCGCTTCACCGAAACCTCTCAATCGTTTGATCCAGCGCAATGACGCGCGCTTCCGTTTGCGGTTCTCTTTGGCAGGCATCGCCACCAAGGGAGCGCCCCATGAATGTTCAGACCAAGCCACACGCCATCGTCAATCGCGTGATCGACACCTTCGGCGACTGGCTGAAGCACCGGCGCGCGTTGAGGGAAATGCGCGACATGGACGCCGTCAATTTCGGCCAGATCGCCAGCGATCTGCGGGTTTCTTCCGCCGATCTGGAGACGCTGGTCCGGCGAGGGCCGCATGCCGCCAATCAGCTGCCGAAAATGCTCGGGGCGCTCGGCATCAACCAGGTCGATCTGGCCCGCACCGAGCCTCTGGTGCTGCGTGACATGGAGCGCGTCTGCTCCCTGTGCAATCACAAGCGCCAATGCGGCCGTGAACTCGTCGCGGGCACCGCCGCCGCGCATTACGCGGACTATTGCGCCAACGCCCACACCATCGACGGGCTCGGCGAACGGGCCAACGTGTAGACGCGCTAGCTCGCCATCGCCGCGATCGCATCCGCAATCGCAATCGTCCGCTTGGCCATGTCGGCGTGCAGCCGTTCCACCATGCGGCCGTCGAGCTGGATCGCGCCGCGCGAAGCGTTCTCGGGCTGCTGGAACGCCGCGATGATCTTGCGCGCTGCCGCGACTTCCTCCGCCGGCGGCGTGAAGATCGCGTTGCAGGCTTCGATGTGGCTCGGATGGATCAGCGTCTTGCCGTCGAACCCGAGATCGCGGCCCTGCGCGCATTCGACGGCAAAGCCATCGACGTTAGCAATATCGCCGTAGGGCCCATCGAGGATCTCGAGACCATGCGCGCGCGTCGCCAGGATGCAATGCGTGATCATCGGGATCATCGCGGCGCGGCCCGGCTGCATGCGGATCCGCGTCTCCCGCGAAATGTCGTTCGGCCCGAAAACGAAGCCTGCGAGCCGCGTTTCCGAATCCTTCGAGGCCGCGGCGATCTTGTCCGCGTCCAGCACCCCGCGCGCGGTTTCGAGCATGGCCCAGACCCGAATGGAAGTGTCGGCGTTGATATCGCTCAGCCGATTGGCGATGGCGTTGAGATCCGCGACGCTGGAAATCTTGGGAACCAGGATGCCGTCCGGCCGCGCCTTGCCGGCCATGGTGACGTCGTCGATCCACCACGGCGTATCCAGGCTGTTGACCCGGATCAGCACCTCGCGCTTGCCGAACCCGCCGGCCGCGATCGCCTTGGCGATCTGGTCACGGGCGAGCGCCTTGGCGTCCGGCGCCACCGAATCCTCGAGGTCGAGGATGATGCCGTCGGCGGGAAGATTGGGCGCTTTTTCCAGCGCCCGCGCGTTCGATCCCGGCATGAACAACAGGCTGCGGCGCGGACGGATCATGGGCTGGTTTCCCCGGGGGCTTTTTGAACCCCACGCGATATCATTTCAAACGGCCGGCCGAAAGCCTTGTTCCTGTCATCGGTCTATGGTTAGGCAGGGGCCATGACAGCATTTCCGCAACATCTGCTCGACGGCTACCGGACCTTCACCTCGCAGCGGCTGCCTACAGAACAGTCACGCTACCGGGAACTGTCCGAGCGTGGCCAGTCGCCCGCGGTGATGGTGATCGGCTGCTGCGATTCCCGCGTTTCGCCGGAGGTCATTTTCGACGCCGGCCCGGGCGAACTGTTCGTGGTCCGCAACGTGGCCAATCTGGTGCCGGTCTATCAGCCCGACGGCGGCGCCCACGGCGTATCCGCGGCGCTGGAATACGCGGTAAATGTTTTGCGCATCAAGCACGTCGTGGTGCTCGGCCATGCGCAATGTGGCGGCATCCGCGCCTTCATCGACAAAATCGAACCCCTGTCGCCCGGCGATTTCATCGGGCGATGGATGCAGATGTTCATCAAGCCGGGCGAAGTCGTCGAGCAGCGTGACCGCGAGTCGATGCAGGAGTTTACGGTGCGGATCGAGAAGGCGGCGGTGTTTCGCAGCCTCGAGAATCTAATGACGTTTCCGTTCGTCCGCACCTTGGTCGAACGCGGCGAGATGAGTTTGCACGGCGCCTATTTCGGCGTCGCGGAAGGCTCCCTGTTCGTGCTCGATCCGGCGGCAAAGGAATTCCACGCCGTCAGCGAGATGCAGGGCAGCATCTAAAGGCTACGCGGCCTTTTATGCTGCTTTCTTCTTGGCGCTGATCAGCTTGCGGTTGATCAGGCACTCGGCGATCTGCACCGCGTTCAGCGCCGCACCCTTGCGCAGATTATCGGAAACGCACCACAGCGACAGCCCGTTCTCGACGGTCGCGTCCTCGCGGATGCGGCTGATATAGGTCGCGTCTTCGCCGGCGGCTTCATAAGGCGTGACGTAACCGCCAGGCTCGTGCTTGTCGATCACGAGGCACCCCGGTGCATTGCGCAGGATGTTGCGCGCTTCATCGGCCGTGATCGGATTCTCGAACTCGATGTTGACGGCTTCCGAATGGCCGACGAACACCGGCACGCGCACGCAAGTCGCGGTCAGCCTGATTTTGGGATCAAGAATCTTCTTGGTCTCCATCATCATCTTCCACTCTTCCTTGGTGTAGCCGTCCTCCATGAACACGTCGATCTCGGGGATGACGTTGAAGGCGATACGCTTGGGGAATTTCTTGTTGATCAGTTCGCTGTTGGTGTAGACGGCCTTGGTCTGCGAAAACAGCTCATCCATCGCATCCTTGCCGGCGCCCGACACCGACTGATAGGTCGCGACCACGACGCGCTTGATGGTGGCCTTGTCGTGCAGCGGCTTCAGCGCCACCACGAGCTGGGCGGTCGAGCAGTTCGGATTGGCGATGATGTTCTTCTTGGTGAAGCCGGTCACGGCGTCGGCGTTCACTTCGGGCACGATCAGCGGCACGTCCGGATCCATCCGCCAGGCCGACGAATTGTCGATCACGACAGCGCCGGCGGCGCCGATCTTGGGCGACCATTCCTTCGACACCGCGCCGCCCGCCGACATCAGGCAGATGTCGATATCGGAGAAATCGTAGTGCTCGAGCGCTTTGCACTTCAGGGTACGGTCGCCATACGAAACTTCCACGCCAACGCTGCGGCGTGACGCCAACGCCACCACCTCGTCCGCGGGGAATTTGCGTTCGTCGAGAATGTTGAGCATTTCCCGCCCGACATTGCCGGTCGCTCCGACCAGCGCGACTTTGTAACCCATCGTTCACTCTCCGACGAAAAATGCCGTCCCCCCGCCCGCGGCGGAAAGGGAAGAGGCAGCGCTTCTATGCGAGAAACACCCTCAAGACAACGTTTGCAAGAACGTTTGACCGTTGCGTTTGGGCGTTTGATGCAGTCCTTTTCGGCCGAACCGGCCAAGTCCCATTACAAGTCCCATTATACGACGAGAATCCATCCGGCGCTGGCCAGCTTTGCGGACGAACTCCGCGGTACGCTGGCTCGCCTGGTTGCGTATGTAATGACCCTGGCTCTGCTCGCCATGGGCGGCATGGCGCTGTGGGAACAATTGCCCGATGCCGCGGCGATGGCCCCCTCAACCAGGGAAGCCTCATTGAAGGAAGCCTCATTGAAGGACGCCTGGAGCCTGGTCGACCGCTCGTCGCGCGCTCTTGCCGTCAGCCAGTTTGATCCGCACGACAAAACAGAGGCTTACGAGATTTTTCGGCATCCGCAGGGCGGCCGCCGGGACGTCTTCCGGTGGCGCGGCGCCGACAAAAAGCCGGTCGCCGAACTCGAGATCTATCGCCCGGGCGGCGAACTCAGCCATGCCGGCCCCGCGATCGCGGAGATCGCCGCCCGAATGGACCCGGGCGGCCTGCGCGAGCTGGAAGCCGCGGGCCTGATCGACAGCAAGTTCGGCACCGTGACCCTGCTGCGCCTGATCAGCGGCGCTGAGGCGCCCCGCGGCTGCCTCGGATTCATGAAGCGCGTCAGCGACTCCAATTTCCGCATCTCCGGCTGGTCGTGCCAGGGCGACAGTCTGCCGGCCCGCCGCGCCGCGATCTCCTGCATGCTGAACCGGCTGACCCCGCTGAGCACCGGAAACGACCCGAAACTGGCGGAATTGTTCGCCCGCGCCGAACTCAGGCGCGCGGACTGCGCGACATCAGCCGCGCCGGCCCTGTCGGCGGATTGGCTGACCGGCGGAGACAACCCGCAATTGCGCGGCGCCTTCTAATTGCCATACCGCGCCAAGATACTGGTTTTCATGAAACTTTTTCGCCAGTGCCGGCATTATTGTGGTCCGGTGTGGCGCAATTGACCTAGTGACGCCCACCCTGCCGCAGCTACAATGAACGCCAACCCGATTTGGCGATCGGCCCCAACGGGCTGAGAATGACGAGGATGCGATGACCCCTAAATTCCCTGCTGCGAGCAAGCTCGTGGTGATGCTTGCTGCAGCCGCCCTCGTTGCGGTCGGCGCGACCGAAGCCAGCGCCCAGTCCAGGGCTCAATACGACAAGGACGGGCGCCCGTACTACGGACGCAGTGGCCCCAACCGGGTCTACCAGCAGGGCCCGAACACCCGCGTCTACGTCACGACGCGCTCCTGGCTCGACGCCGGCACCGAAGTCTTGCCGGGCGACCGCAAATTCCAGGATTACGCGTTTCCGCCGGATCTCGGCTACCCGTCATTCGCGCGCGAGAACCTCAATCGCCCGATCGACCGTCAACCGCTCAACCCGCCGTCGGACATGGGCGGCTATCCGCAGCGCTTCCCGCTGTATTGAGCTATTGAGCTAAACCAACGGTGTCGTCCCGGCCTTGAGCCGGGACCCATACGCCGCGGCCCATCGATCTAGACAGGCTGTTCGACGGCTTTCTTCGCCATCATAACCGACGGTGGTTATGGGTCCCGGCTCAAGGCCGGGACGACCACGTGGAGAGTCCTTCGGCTTACGCGTGCAGCTTCTGCAATTCCTTCAAAATCGCATCGCCCATCTGCGTGGTGCTGGCCGCCGTCGTTCCCTCGGACTTGATATCCGCGGTGCGCAGGCCGCTGGCGAGCACGGCGGCGATCGCCGCATCGACCTTGTCGGCAAGCGCGCCCATGTCGAACGAATAGCGCAGCGCCATGCCGAACGAGGAAATCATCGCGATCGGATTGGCGAGGCCTTTGCCTGCGATATCAGGCGCCGAGCCGTGCACCGGCTCGAACAGCGAGCGGCGCTTCTTGGTCTTGGCGTCGATCTCGCCGAGCGAGGCCGAGGGCAGCATGCCGAGCGACCCCGTCAGCATCGCCGCGATATCGGAGAGCATGTCGCCGAACAGATTGTCCGTCACTATGACGTCGAATGCCTTGGGCGCCTTGACCAGGTTCATGCCGCCGGAATCGGCGAGCTGATGCTCCAGCGTCACGTCCTTGTATTCGCGGGCGTGCACCTGCGTCACCACCTCGTTCCAGAGCACGCCTGACTTCATGACGTTGCGCTTTTCCATCGAGGTCAGCTTGTTGCGGCGTTTCCGCGCGAGATCGAAGGCGACCCGGGCGATGCGCTCGATCTCGTAGGTGTCATAGACCTGGGTGTCGACGGCACGCTTCTGGCCGTTGCCGAGATCGGTGATGGTCTTCGGCTCACCGAAATAGACGCCGCCGGTCAGCTCGCGCACGATCATGATGTCGAGGCCTTCGACGATCTCGCGCTTCAGGCTGGAGGCGTCCGCCAGCGCCGGATAACACACCGCCGGGCGCAGATTGGCGAACAGGCCGAGATCCTTGCGCAGCCGCAACAGGCCGGCCTCGGGCCGCACGTCATAGGGCACGGCGTCCCATTTCGGACCGCCGACCGCGCCGAAGATCACGGCATCGGCCGCCGTCGCCAACGCCATGGTCGCATCCGTAATGCTCTGCTGGCTGGCGTCATAGGCGGAACCGCCGACCAGCCCCTGCTCGGTCTCGAAACGGGCAATGCCTTGCGCGTTGAGCCAGTCGATCAGGCGTTGCACCTCCCCCATCACTTCGGGGCCGATGCCGTCGCCGGGGAGAAGCAGCAGTTTATGGGTCGCCATGATCAGTTACCTCGGAGCTTGTTTGATCGTCATCGCCGGGCGTAGCCGTCTGAAGGACGGCGTCGCTTCCGCTCGCCTCTGCCCGGCAATCCATCTTTTTTGAAGACGATGGATGCCCGGGTCGAGCCCGGGCATGACAGGCGGAGGAATTCCGCGGGAGTGCTAAAGCGCCCGGGGCGGATTGGCAAGGCGGCTTGGACAGGCCACAAAGGCTGCTCGAGCAAGCCCGCCTCAAGACGGACCTCATGACCCCAGCCATCCTGTTCGCCTTCGCCTCGGCCAGCCTGCTGGGTGCGGGCGTCGTGACGGCGCAATTCGGGCTGCGGACGGTCGAGCCGCTGTCCGGGGCCGCGATCAGCGTGCCCTCGTTCACGCTGTTGTTCCTGCTGGTCTCGCCCCTGCTGCTGGCCGGCGAGCCCGTGGTCTGGCGGGCCCTGCCGATCTTCGCCGCGATCGGGCTGGTATTTCCGGCCATGCTGACCCTGCTGACCTTTGCCTCCAACAGTGCGCTGGGCCCGGTCGTCACCTCGACGCTCGGCAATCTGGCGCCGCTGTTCGCGGTCGCGCTCGCCGTCGTCCTCCTGCATGAGCCGCTCCACCAGCTGCAATTCGCCGGCCTCGTGATCGCGGTCGCCGGCGCCGTGATCATCACCGTCACCCGCCCCCGCGATCTCGGCGACTGGCGAAGCTGGGCCCTGCTGCTGCCGCTCGCCAGCGCGTTGCTGCGCGGCGTGGTGCCGCCGATCGTCAAGCTTGGGCTCGAAATCTGGCCGAGCCCGCTCTGGGCCTGCCTGATCGGCTATGTCGTGTCGTCCTTCGTGGTGCTGACCGTACAGCGCGTCCGCAAGGGGAGCTTCGTCGTGACAGCGCCATGGCCGGGCCGGTTCTGGTTCGCCATGACCGGCATCTGCAACGGCCTCAGCCTGCTGTCGCTGTTCACCGCCTTGCGCAACGGCCCGATCACGCTGGTCGCACCTGTCGCCGCGATCTATCCGCTCGTCACATTGCTGCTCAGCGCAATGGTGCTGCACCATGTACGGATCACACCGCGCATCGTCGCCGGCGCGGTGCTGACGGTTGCCGGCGTGGCGCTGGTGCTGATCGGCTGACGTTGCGCAAACGGCACGACACCATTGCTCCCTGCGCGGCTGTGCAACGGTCGCCTGGCCTGCCAGAATGACCGTTGCCGGAGATTTTTGTGAGAGCCCCTAACCCTCCCCCGTCCTACGCGCATCCCGCGTGGTTGATCCTCATCGTGTCGCTTGCGCCGACGATCGGTCTTGGAATCGGCCGCTTCGCCTATGCCCTGGTGCTTCCGGACATGCGCGACGCGCTGGGCTGGTCCTATTCCGCGGCCGGCTTCATGAACACGATCAACGCCGTCGGATATCTCGCGGGCGCGCTGCTCGCCTCGCGCATGATCCGGCGGTTTGGGCTGACGCGAACGGTGCGCTGGGGAACACTGGCTGCCGTCATCTCGCTGGCGCTCTGCGCCGTCTCCGGCAATTTTTTCGTGCTGAGCTTTGCCCGGTTGCTGGCGGGCATCGGAGCCGCGGGTGGATTCGTCGGCGGCGCGGCGCTGGCCGCCACGATCGCGCAGACACGCCCCGATCGCGCCAATTTCCTGCTCAGCCTGTTTTACGCCGGGCCCGGGCTCGGCATCCTCGCGTCGGGACTGATCGCGCCGTTCGTGCTGCAAGGTTTTGGGCCCGGATCGTGGTGGATCGTGTGGTGGGCGATGACACTGCTCTCCGCCCTCCTGATCATGCCGCTGCTGCTGGCGCCGCTGGGCGGTGGCGCTGATATCGACAGCGCGGCACCAGCCAGATTCTCCGTTGGACCGGTGCTGACCTATCTGCTCGGCTACTTCCTGTTCGGCGCCGGCTACATCGCCTACATGACCTTCATGATCGCCTATGTCCGCGATGGCGGCGGCGGCGCGGCGGCGCAGAGCCTGTTCTGGAGCCTGATCGGGATGAGTGCGTTCGCAACGCCCTGGGTATGGCGGCGGGTGCTGGCGCTTGATCGCGGCGGCCTCACCACCGCAATTATTTTGGGCGTCAACGCGATCGGCGCGGCGCTGCCGATCTTCGGGCACTCGCCGCTGTTGCTGGCGATCTCGGCGCTGGTATTCGGTGTCGCGTTCTTCGCGGTGGTGGGATCGACCACCGCCTTCGTGCGCTTCAACTATCCGCCATCCGTCTGGCCTATGGGGATCGCGGCGATGACCATTTCGTTTGGCATCGGCCAGACGCTGGGGCCGATCGTGGTCGGCGCGATCACCGACGCGGTGGGAAGTCTTTCGTTTGCGCTCAACGTTTCCGCGGCGATGCTGGCGACCGGCGCGGTTTTGTGCGCGTTTCAGAAGCGGCTGAAGACGACTGCGTAGGGTGGGTGGAGCGCAGCGATACCCACCCTACGAAGCGATCAACTCCCGCTGAACGAATTATATCCCTGGTCTTCCCAGAAGCCGCCCTTGTAATCGTTGGTGACTTCCATCGAGAGCACGTATTTCGGATTCTTGAAGCCGAGCTTTGTCGGCACGCGAATCTTCATCGGAAAGCCATAGGCGCGCGGCAGGATCTCGTCGCCGAACTTGAACGTCATCTGGGTCTGCGCATGCAGCGCGCTGCGCATGTCGAGCGGCGAATTGTAGCCGTCCTTGTCGGCGCACTGGAACCAGACATATTTGGCGCGGGTGTCGGCGCCGACGATTTGCAGGAAATCGCGCAGCGGCGTGCCGGTCCAGCTGCCGATCGCGCTCCAGCCCTCGACGCAGATATGGCGCGTGACCTGCTTGACCTGCGGCAGCTTGTACAATTCCTCGAGCGTCCACGACTTCTTGTTCTCGACCAGGCCCCGCACCTCGAGCTTCCAGTCCTTGGACTCGATCTCGGGGGCCTCGTCGAGGCTGTAATAGGCGTTGAACGGGAACGGCTTGGTGATCGCGCTTTCCGGGAAGGTCGGCGCCATCGCATCGGGATTGAACATCCAGGCCTGCACGCCGTCATTGAATTTCGAGACCTGCTTCAGCATTTCCTCGGCCGAAAAACTGTCCGTTACGTCGCAGCCGGTGAGCAGCGTCAGCGCGCCGAGGCTGGCGCCGCCGGAGATGAAGCGCCGGCGCGTCAGGTCCGGCATGGTCTTGACGGCATCCTTGAGCAGCAGGCTCTTGTCGACGCCGGGAATCAGAAGGTTGCGCAAGCGGCCCATGATATTTCTCCTCAGCGACCGATAATCATCGCGCGAAGACTCTTCGGCACCAGCAGTGCGAGCGCGACGTGAACCACCATGAAGGCGACAATCGCCGCCATGCAGAAGAAGTGGACGTAACGGGCGGCCTCGTAGCCGCCGAACATTGCCGTCAGATATTGCAGCTGCACCGGCTTCCAGATCGCCAGCCCCGACAGCACGATCAGGATGCCGACCACGATGATGCCGGCATAGAGCAGCTTCTGCACGTAATTGTACTTGGTCAGATCCTCGTGAGACAGCTTGCCGGTCAGCGCCGCCTTGGTATCGGCAAGCACGCCCTCCGACGTGATCGGCAGCAGCTTCTTGCGGAAGCGGCCGGTGGCGAGCCCCAAAGCGAGGTAGATCAGGCCGTTGACCATCAACAGCCACATCGCGGCAAAATGCCAGAGCAGCCCGCCGCCGAGCCAGCCGCCCAGCGTGATGCTGCTCGAGAAGGTGAAACCGAACAACGGCGATGCGTTATAGATCTGCCATCCCGACATGATCATCAGGACCATCGCAAAGGCATTGGTCCAGTGCAGCGCCCGTACCCAGGCCGGCTGAATGACCTTCGCTCGCGTCGCCCCAGGGGCTGCCTTGGCGCTGGCTTGCTCGTCGCTGGCGGTGATGCTCGACATGGCCTGATCCGTCGTTGCAATGGGTTACCGTTTATACGCCGGGAACCGGGGTTTCGTTACTGCCCTCGTGCGACCAGATCGACGCATGGGGCTCTTCGGGGTCACAAAAAAGCGAGCCGGGTCGCCCCGGCTCGCCCTTCCCCGCATCCTGTTGGGACTAATCAGGAGCGCGCGGAGATCACGAAGCCGGCATCAGCACGGTATCGACCACATGGATCACGCCGTTGGACTGGTTGACGTTCGAGATCGTGACCATCGAGGTTCCACCCTTGGCGTCGACGATCCAGACCTTGCTGCCGTCGAGCTTCACCGTCAGCTGTTCGCCTTCGGCGGTCTTGAGCTTCATGCCGTCCTTGAGGTCGGCTGCGGCGAGCCTGCCGGGGACGACATGGTAGGTCAGGATCTTGGTCAGGGTCGCCTTGTTCTCAGGCTTCACCAGCGTGTCGACGGTGCCGGCCGGCAGCTTGCCGAAGGCGGCGTTGGTCGGCGCAAACACCGTGAACGGGCCTTTGCTTTCCAGGGTTTCGACCAGACCAGCGGCCTTCACGGCGGCGACCAGCGTGGTGTGGTCCTTGGAGTTGACGGCGTTCTGGACGATGTTCTTCGAGGGGAACATCGCGGCGCCGCCGACCATCACGGTCTTTTCTTCCGCGCTTGCCGGCGCTGACACGGTGGCGGTGAGCGCGAGCACGCTGAAGGCGGCGGCGGTCAGATAAGCGATACGGTTCGACATGGATCTTCTCCCGATGATTGAGGTCTCCGGCGGGGGGCCGCCGGTGCTGAGAACAACGACGCTGGTCGGTTGACCGTTTTCGCCGTCGTTGGCCGAGCTACGGGAGGTTTTTCGGGCAGTTTCGGCGGATAATTTATCGTGATGGCTGAAACTTTCGGGAGGGTGGTCCGTGGGGGAGTAGTCGTCCCGGCGAAGGCCGGGACCCATACGCCGCGGCGCTTGTAGTGAGAGAGGCTGCTCGACGATCTTCTTTCAATCGAACCTTCGGTGGCTATGGGTCCCGGCCTTCGCCGGGACGACGCGGAAACAGTTTCGCATTCTCGCGGCGCGATGCGCCCGAGGTTTTCAATTTCGTTCCGCCCCCGAAATCAGAGGGCGCAGGGAATGCCGGATGCGCGCTGCACCCGCGGTCTCGCGTGCGATTGTGCTAAAGAAGCTGCACACGAGCATACAGGGCAGCGGAGAACATCCGACATTCCCTGCGCAATGGCTTTACGGCTTATGACGCGCTCTCCCCGGTGAGACGGCCTCTATTGCCACCGTCGCCCCTCGGGGGCGTTAGCTCCCGAAAGGCTTGACGCCGTTACGGGCGCCAGGACCACACGCTTTTGCCGTACGCATCAGCCGCGACCGTCAATCGCAACGTCAGCGTCCACCGCATCCCCGCCCCTCGTTGTGACGATGGCCAACGCCCCTCTGAGTGGGACGGGATGGCGATAGATGCGCACTGATTTGGGTCGGATGGCAACAAGAATATTTTTGATTTTCGGAACTTCTTGACTTGACATGATTTCTGCAAATCGGAATTGATTTGCCTGTCGGGTTACTTTGTCGCAGCTACCATCTCCACATCGTCATTGCGAGCGCAGCGAAGCAATCCATGATGCCGCGTTACGAGAGATGGATTGCTTCGCTTCGCCCGCAATGACGATCCCGTGCGGTGAAGGATGGGTGGGCCACCGCGTCGTACCGATGCCGCCCCCTAGACAAAATCTTCCATTGCTTCCTCGACCGGCCGATCCGCCAGCTCGGCGCGCGCCAGGCGCACCGTGATTCCGACCTTGCTGACCGTATGCGGGATCGGCGGACTGAACTTGGCGACGCCAACGGTGATGGTGTCGATCAAGGCGAAGCGCCGCAGCAGGCCGATCGCAACCGCTTCCCCGAGCGCTTCCAGCGTTTGATATTTCGTCGCGCCGGCAAGACTCACGGCGGCATCCACCACGGCATCATAGCGGATCGATGCATCCAGCCTGTCGTCCCGGTGCGTCGGCGCCGCCTTTAACGTCGCGTCGATGTCGAAGGTGAATTTCTGGCCGAGCCGGCGCTCTTCCTCGAACAGGCCGTGATATCCGAAGGTCTGCAATCCTGATATCTGGATGGTCGTCAACATGGGCCGCTCCTTCTCAAGGAGGTGGATCGGATTTTTCCGATTGCCCAGGCGCGCGGCTGAAAATCTCGCGCTTCCCGATGGTGCCCCATCTGCGATCGCCAGTCGCGCGAGAGCCTAGGTATAGCGGGAGAATGTATGCGGCTCAAGCTTGTAGGGTGGGCAAAGGCGCGCTTGCGCCGTGCCCACCACAATTTGGCGTCATAAAAAGATGGTGGGCACGCGGAGCCTGTCATCGGGCGCGCATTCGCGCGACCCGTTGGCTTTGCCCACCCTACGATCTCTAATCATTGCTCGCCGGCGTCTGGATGAAGCCGCGATTGTGTGTCGGGCTGATCAGGATCTCGTTGACGCAGACGCGCGGCGGCAGGCTGGCGACGAACGCGATGGTGCGGCCGCAATCCTCGGGCTGCAGCATCTTCGCCAGTTGGGTTTCGTTCGGCGGCACCGGGCGCGATTTCAGGATCGGGGTTGCGACCTCGCCGGGCGACAGGCAGCAGGCGCGCAGCCCGTTGACGCATTCGTCCATGTTGAAGGAATGGGTCAGCGCCAGCACTGCATGCTTGGTGGTGGTGTAGGCCGGGCCCGTCATCTTCGAGACATGACGACCGGCCCAGGACGCGACGTTGATGATGCAGCCATCCTTCTGCTTGCGCATCGCCGGCAGCACAGCTTGCATGCAGAACATGACGCCGTTGAGGTTGATATTGACGACCTTGTCCCAGCCCTCCGGTTCCACATCCGCCCAGCTCCGCTTCGGTACGTTGACGCCGGCACTGTTGACCAGGAGGTCGATCCGGCCGTGCTTGGCGAGGATCTGTTCCGCCGCTCTGTTGACGTCGGCCCTGTTGCCGACATCGAGCGCGATCGCCTCGGCCTTGCCGCCCTTTTTGGTGATGTTGGCCACGACCCGGTCCAGCTCGGCCTGGCGGCGTCCCGAAACCACGACGATCCAGCCATCCGCCGCGAGATGCTCCGCGCCGGATTCACCGATTCCCGTGCCGCCGCCGGTCACCCAGGCTACGCGTTTCCCATTATTTGACATGCAAACTGTCTCCGTTGCTTTTTGAGGGGCCTTTTTGCTAATCCAGCCACCTGATGCCCCTCAGGGAATGTTGCATGAACACCACCGCCAGCGCCAACCTGTTTTCCCGCCTGTTCGACAAGCTCGACGACCCCGCCCGGCTCGCGATCGAGATGCTCGACGGTACGAAAATCAGCTATGCCGATCTGATCGCCCGCGCCGGCCAGATGGCGAATGTGCTGGTTTCCAGGGGCGTCAAACCGGGCGACCGCGTGGCGGCGCAGACCGAAAAATCCGTACCGGCGCTGGTGCTCTATCTCGCCACGGTACGATCAGGTGCGGTGTATCTGCCGCTCAACACCGCCTATACGCTGAACGAGCTTGAGTATTTCATCACCGACGCCGAGCCGTCGCTGGTGGTGTGCGACCCCTCCAAGGCTGAGGGCATCGGCGCGATCGCGGCCAAGGTCAAAGCCAAGGTCGAAACGCTCGGACCCGACGGCAAGGGAACGCTGACGGACGCCGCCGCCCGGGCGGACACTTCGTTTGCAACGGTCGCCCGCGCCAGCGACGACCTCGCAGCGATCCTCTACACGTCGGGCACCACGGGGCGTTCCAAGGGCGCGATGCTGACGCACGACAATCTCGCCTCGAACTCGCTCTCGCTGGTGGACTATTGGCGCTTCACCAAGGACGATGTGCTGATCCACGCGCTGCCGATCTATCACACCCATGGCCTGTTCGTGGCGAGCAACGTGACGCTGTTCGCACGCGCCTCGATGATCTTCCTGCCGAAGCTCGACCCCGAACTGATGATCAAGCTGATGGCGCGTGCAACCGTGCTGATGGGCGTGCCAACCTTCTACACGCGGCTGCTGCAGAGCCCGGCGCTGACCAAAGACTCCGCCAAGCACATGCGGCTGTTCATTTCGGGCTCGGCGCCGCTGCTCGCCGACACCCATCGCGAATGGGCCGCACGCACCGGTTTTGCCATTCTCGAACGTTACGGCATGACCGAAACCAACATGAACACCTCCAACCCCTATGACGGCGACCGCGTTGCCGGCGCCGTCGGCCTTCCCTTGCCCGGCGTTTCCGTCCGCGTCACCGATCCCGAAACCGGCAAGGAGATCGCGCGCGACACCATCGGCATGATCGAGGTCAAGGGCCCGAACGTCTTCAAGGGCTATTGGCGGATGCCGGAGAAAACAAAAGCCGAATTCCGCGACGACGGCTTCTTCATCACCGGCGATCTCGGCAAGATCGACGACAAGGGTTATGTGCACATTCTCGGCCGCGGCAAGGATCTGGTGATCTCCGGCGGCTTCAACGTCTACCCGAAGGAAATCGAGAGCGAGATCGACGCCATGCCGGGTGTGATCGAATCCGCCGTGATCGGCGTGCCGCATGCGGACTTTGGCGAAGGCGTCACCGCGGTCGTGGTGTGCAACAAGGGCGCCGACATCAGCGAAGCCTCGGTGCTGCAAGCGCTCGATGGGCGTCTTGCAAAGTTCAAGATGCCGAAGCGCGTCTTCGTCGTCGACGAATTGCCGCGCAACGCGATGGGCAAGGTGCAGAAGAATATTCTGCGGGATACTTACGCAAAGATTTACGCAAAATAGCGCCATCCCCTGTCCGGGTGAGACGACGCCTGTGCCTGCGCCAACGAAGCGCGAAGCCAAGCTCCACGATGACGAGTTCCACCATGGCGAGTTCCAGGGCGCGCGGCGCATGTGAACAATTTTTGGGCATTGCCATTTAACCGAAAGATTCCGTTTCGCGGATAGCGTGACGAATGGCGCGTTGTACTCCCGTAATATTACGGTCGTTTTGAAACGGCGAGCCAGTCTGATTTTCAGAAGCGATGACGATCAGGCCAAACCGCCTTCCAGGTAATGTTATCGATGTTGTTGCACGTCGTCGCAGATCAACCGGATCGAATCTCGACGCTCCGCATGCTGCTGGGGGCGAAGTTCAGCGTCAGCTCGTCCTTGCTCCGCAAGGAACACAACGTCCCGAAGAATTGCGACGCGGCCATCGTCAGCGTGGATCTTCGAAACGCCGACAACATCGTCGCGCTCAAGGAGCTAGCGGCGAAATTCAAGGGCGCCAAGCGGAAGATCTTCATCATCGACCAGAAGGCGCGGCTGTTCGCGGCGCAGGCCTATGCCCTTGGCGCCACGCACGTGCTGTTCAATCCGGTCACCGCGCGGTCGCTGCTCGCGGTGCTGATCGACCCCGGTTCGATCGAACGCACTGACGACACCGGCGACCATGAAGGCGCGCGCGGTGCGGCCTCTGCCGGCGCCGCCTCGCTGGCGCTGATGTTCGCCGCGGTGCTGCATGGCCAGCCGATCGATGTCGCGGACGCCAAATCGGTCGCCTGCAAGATTTCCAATTGCGTTGCCGACGAAGGTCTCTCCGAATGGCTGGAAGTCGTCCGCCGCCACCATGAGGGCACCTATCAGCATTGCCTGCTGGTGACGGGAACGGCGGTCGCCTTCGGACTGAGCCTGGGATTGGCCGAAGCGGATATCGAGCGGCTGTATTCGGCGGCGATGTTCCACGACATCGGCAAAGCCAAGATTCCCCTCGCGGTGCTCGACAAACCCAGCCGTCTGGAACCGGGCGAGCGCGCTTTGATCGAAACCCATCCGGCGGCCGGGCACACCATCCTGAAGGGGACGCGCGGCATCTCGGCGGAAATCCTGCACGCGGTCCGGCACCACCATGAATATCTCGACGGCAGCGGATATCCCGACGCGCTTTGCGCCGAAAGCATTTCCGACCTGGTCCGGATCCTGACCATCGCCGATATTTTTGCGGCGCTGATCGAATTTCGCCAGTACAGGCCGGCGATGCCGCGTGCGCAAGCCTATGAAATTCTCGGCGGCATGCACGGCAAGCTGGAAGCTCCGCTCGTCAAGGCGTTCAGGGAAGTCGCCCTGAACCGCTGAGGGCGCGCGAACGCACTGCATTGCGTCGATGATGTTTCCTACAACAGGCTGATCACAAACCGGCTGCCGACAATGAAGAGATAGCAGCCGAACGCGATCTCCAGGTTGCGCTTTGACATCGCATGCGCCGCGCGCACGCCAAGCGGCGCGGTGAGCAGGCTGGTCGGCATCACAAGCAAGGCGCCGATCAGCGAGACGAAGCCGATTGCGAACGGCAGCTGCAGCGCGGTGACATCCGGATAGCGCGCCGCCGCAGGCCAGCCGGCATAGATGTAGCCGAGCGCGCCGGGGATCGAGATCAGCACCGCCAGCGCCGAGGAGGTCGCGACCGCCTGATGAATCGGACGGCCATAGAACGTCATCAGAAGATTGGCGAACAGGCCGCCGCCGACCCCCATCAGGGTCGACAGCAGACCGATGAAGAAGCCATAGAGCCGCATCAGCGGGCCCTTTGGGATGTCGTCGCCGAATTTCCAGTTGTCGCGCGCCAGCAGCAGGCGCGCGGCGGCCGACCATGCCACGCCGACGAAGACGATCTTGAACAGCCGCTCGGGCGCGTAACGCGCGGTGATGCTGCCGGCGATGACGCCGATGATGATCGGCAGCCACCACAGTTTGAGCACGCCCAGATCAACCGCGCCGCGGGCGTGATGGGCGCGAAACGAACGGATCGAGGTCGGGATGATAATGGCGAGCGAGGTGCCGATACAGAGCGGCATCCGCACATCCAGCGGCACGCCCGCGAGCCGGAAGCACTCATAGAACACCGGCACCAGGATCGCGCCGCCGCCGATCCCGAAGATGCCGGCGAAAAACCCCGACACCGCGCCGACCGCAACCAGCATCAGCGCCAGTTCGACAAGCTCGACGAGATTAAGCCCGGCCATCACCATCCCGATCCCGCCTGCACGTTGAGGAACACCGCAGCGTTACCCGACGAATCGCAACGCGACCATTGCCGCCCTGGCGGCAGCCCCCACGATCAAATGCAAGGCTTGAAGTGCAAGGCTTCAAGCCGAGGACGCGCTGTCAGGGCGTGCGCTGGATTCGCATATCCGGTCGGCTCTGCGGGAATAGCCTCGACGCGCTCGGGAACGGCGGCGAAGGGACGCCGCCCGCTCCACGATGTGGGGCCGCCGGCCACGCCACCGCCGACCCTTTATACGCGCAGGCGGCGACAGCTCACCACAACAAGCGAACAATGATTCGTTCTTTCAATGAATCAGTGCAAGCGTGGTATACCAAGCCGCTGATCGCCCTCGTTTCATCCTCGATCTAGTAATGAACGACCGTTCGATTTCGTGGCATTTGATCGTTGCGCTCGCTGGTTCGACTACGTAAATAGAATTGCTTTAACGCGATCCCCGATGGGCCGCACCACGTCCCGCCAACTTCAAAGCCGCCGATGACCGCCAGGATCGAACGACCGCTTTCTCCCCATCTGCAGACCTACCGCTGGACGCTGACGATGGCGCTGTCCATCGTCCACCGCGCCACCGGCGTGGCGCTGTATTTCGGAACCCTGCTGCTGGCCTGGTGGCTGATCGCCGCCGCCTCCGGCCCCGGCGCCTACGCCAATGTGCAGGCTTTTACCGGCAGCTTCATCGGACGCCTGATCGTGTTCGGCTACACCTGGGCGCTGATGCATCATTTGCTTTCCGGGCTCCGGCATCTCGTCTGGGACCTCGGCTACGGCTTCAAGGCCAATGAGCGCGAGGCCCTGACCTGGGGCGCGCTGATCGGCGGCATTTCGCTTACCATCCTGGTCTGGATCGTCGCCTACATGACCATCGGAGGCGGACGATGAACGCGCCCAAGTCGCCTTCCATGCGCACACCTCTCGCGCGCGTCCGCGCCCTCGGCTCCTCGCATTCCGGTACCTCCGATTTCTGGCGTCAGCGCCTCACCGCTGTCGCGATGACCTTGCTGATCGTGCCTGTGATCGTGGTGGTGCTGATGTTGCTCGGCAGCAACCAGGCGGGTGCCAAGCAAATCTTCAGCTCGGTGCCCATCGCGATCATCATGCTGCTCTTCATTCTCGCCAGTGCCTGGCACATGAAGATCGGCATGCAGGTCGTGATCGAAGACTACGTGCACAACGAGAAGATCAAGCTCGCCAGCGTGATGGCCAATAATTTCTTCTGTATCGCGGTGGCGCTCGCCTCCATTTACGCGATCCTCAAAATGTCATCGGGAGTGTAACCCATGGCTTCTAAGAATCCGGCGACTGAAGGTAACGGCAAGGCCACCAACGGCAGTGGCGGTCCAGGAAGTGGTCCTGCCACCAACGGAAAAGCCTATCCGATCGAAGACCATACCTACGACGTCGTCGTGGTCGGCGCCGGCGGCGCGGGCTTGCGCGCCGTGGTCGGCTGCTCGGAAGCCGGCCTGCGCACCGCCTGCATCACAAAAGTGTTCCCGACCCGCTCGCACACGGTCGCCGCACAGGGCGGCATTTCGGCGGCACTCGGCAACATGCATCAGGACGACTGGCGCTGGCATATGTACGACACCGTCAAGGGGTCGGACTGGCTCGGCGACCAGGACGCCATCGAATACATGGTGCGCAACGCGCCCGAAGCGGTCTACGAGCTCGAACATTGGGGTGTGCCGTTCTCGCGCACCGAAGACGGCAAGATCTACCAGCGCCCGTTCGGCGGCATGACCATGGATTTCGGCAAGGGCCAGGCGCAGCGCACCTGCGCCGCCGCCGACCGTACCGGTCACGCCATGCTGCACACGATGTACGGCCAGTCGCTGCGCCACGCGGCCGAGTTCTTCATCGAGTTCTTCGCCATCGACCTCATCATGGACGACCAGGGCGTTTGCCGCGGCGTGATCGCGCTCAAGCTCGACGACGGCACGCTGCATCGTTTCCGCGCCCAGACCACGATCCTCGCCACCGGCGGCTACGGCCGCGCCTACGCCTCCTGCACCTCGGCGCATACCTGCACCGGTGATGGCGGCGCCATGGCGCTGCGCGCCGGCCTGCCGCTGCAGGACATGGAGTTCGTCCAGTTCCATCCGACCGGCATCTACGGTTCGGGCTGCCTCGTCACCGAGGGCGCGCGCGGCGAAGGCGGCTATCTCGTCAATTCCGAGGGCGAGCGCTTCATGGAACGCTACGCGCCATCCGCCAAGGACCTTGCCTCGCGCGACGTGGTCTCGCGCGCGATGACCATCGAAATGCGCGAAGGCCGCGGCGTCGGCAAGAAAAAGGATCACATCTATCTGCACCTCGATCATCTCGATCCGAAGGTGCTGCATGAACGGCTGCCGGGCATTTCCGAATCGGCAAAAATCTTCGCCAATGTCGACGTCACCCGCGAGCCGATCCCGATCACGCCGACCGTGCACTATAATATGGGCGGCATTCCCACCAATTATCACGGCGAAGTGCTGACCAAGCGGGACGGCGACGACAACGCCACCGTGCCTGGCCTGATGGCACTCGGTGAAGCCGCCTGCGTCTCCGTGCACGGCGCCAACCGGCTCGGCTCCAACTCGCTGATCGACCTCGGCGTGTTCGGCCGCTCCGCGGCGCTGCGTTGCGCCGAAAAACTCACGGCCAACGGCAAGCAGCCGGAACTGCCGGCGGGCTCCGCCGACCTGGCGCTCGGCCGGCTCGATCACTACCGCTACGCCTCCGGCGGCACGCCGACCGCAAAACTGCGCGACAGCATGCAGCATGTGATGCAGAGCAATTGCGCGGTGTTCCGCACCGGCGAAGTCCTGAGCGAAGGCCAGAACCTGATCCACAAGGTGCATGGCGGCATCGGCGACGTCGCGACGGCGGACCGCTCGCTGGTGTGGAATTCCGACCTGATCGAAACCCTCGAATTCGACAATCTGATCGTGCAGGCGGTGGTGACGATGGACTCGGCGGCCAACCGCACCGAGAGCCGCGGCGCCCACGCCCGCGAGGATTTCGCCGAACGCGACGACAAGAACTGGATGAAGCACACGCTGGCGTGGATCGACGAGCGTGGCAAAACCACGATCGATTACCGCCCGGTGCACGACTACACGATGACCAACGACGTGCAGTACATCCCGCCAAAGGCGCGGGTGTATTGATCTCTACTTGTCATGCGCGGGCTTGACCCGCGCATCCATCTTTCTTCGAAGAAGATGGATTGCCGGATTCTAGTGGGAAGACGCGCTTCGCGCTTTTGTCCCGGCAATGATGAACTGAACCGCAGAGGCAAGATAGATGGTTGAATTCGCGCTTCCGAAGAACTCAAAGATCACCGGCGGCAAGACCTGGCCGAAACCGGCGGGCGCGACCGAGACGCGCGAGTTTCGGGTGTATCGCTGGAATCCGGACGACGGCAAAAATCCGAGCGTCGACACCTATCACATCGATACCAGCGAATGCGGGCCGATGGTGCTGGACGGCCTGATCTGGATCAAGAACCACATCGATCCGACGCTGACTTTCCGTCGCTCCTGCCGCGAAGGCGTCTGCGGTTCCTGCGCCATGAACATCGACGGCCAGAACACACTGGCCTGCACCAAGTCGATGCACGACGTCAAAGACGGCGCTGTCAAGGTCAACCCGCTGCCGCACCAGCCTGTCGTGAAGGACCTGGTGCCTGACCTGACCAATTTCTATGCGCAATATGCCTCGATCGAGCCGTGGCTGAAGACGACCACGCCGACGCCGCAGAAGGAATGGAAGCAGAGCCACGAGGACCGCGAAAAACTCGACGGCCTCTACGAATGCATCCTGTGCGCCTGCTGCTCGACCTCATGCCCGAGCTACTGGTGGAACAGCGACCGCTTCCTGGGCCCCGCCGCGCTGCTGCAGGCGACGCGCTGGGTTACCGATTCCCGCGATGAAGCCACCGGCGAGCGGCTCGACAATCTCGAAGACCCGTTCCGGCTCTACCGCTGCCACACCATCATGAACTGCGCCAAGGCTTGCCCGAAGGGTCTCAACCCGTCGGAAGCCATCGCCGAGCTCAAGCTGAAACTGGTCGAGCGGCAAATTTAGCTAATTTGTGCCGAGTATCCCGGTAGACGGCCGGGCCGGCGCCCGACAAAGTTTTCTGTTTCCGCGCCGCTTTGTTCCGTTACAGGTTTGACGTAAGATTCGCTCCGGAGCAGGAGCGCCCGTGCAGACCGCACAACGCAATTCGCTGAGATTGCTGCAATGGATGATGGCGGCCTCGCTGGCCCTCCCGCTGGCGCTGTTCATCTTTGCATCCGCGGTTTCCTGGATCTCGATCAACGAGACCGCCGACCGGGAAATCGAACGCTCGCTCGATGTCGTGCACGAGCACGCGCTGAAAGTGTTCGAGACCATCGACCGCAGCCTGTCCGAAATCGCCGAGGTGATCCGCGGCATTCCGGACGCCGGCATTACTTCCCGCGAGGAAGCGCTGCATCAGCGGCTGAAGCAGCTTGTCGGGTCGCTGCCGCAGGTGAAATCGACCTGGGTCTTCGACGCCAGGGGCCACGCGCTCGTCAACAGCCTCGTCATGCCCCCGCCCGAAATCGACTTCTCGGACCGGGATTATTTCAAGGTCCATGTCGCCGGCGACATCGGAACCTATATTGGCCAAGCGCTGATACCGCGCCCGCCCTATCAGGGCGCGCCGTTTTTCGGCTTCAGCCGGCGGCGGCAAAACGCGGACGGCAGCTTTGCCGGCGTGATCCAGGCGTCGGTACTGCCTGAATATTTCGAGAATTTCTACGCCCGGATCGGCCGCGAGCCCGGCAGCTTCTTTGCGCTCGCTTTGACCGACGGCGCGGTGCTGGCGCGCTTTCCGACCATCGATCAGGAAGCTCGGCTCGACCTCTCAGGACCGGTCGGACAACAGATCGCCGCGAACCCCAAGGCCGGCCTCATCACGGTTACGTCGCCGACCGACGGCATCGAGCGCCGCCTCGGCTACCAGCGGCTCGCCGAATATCCGATCTATATCAGCGCCGGCCTTGAGACGTCGGCAATCCGGGCGCGCTGGTTCTCCACCATCAGCCAGCACCTCATCTTCGGCGCGCCGGCCACCGCCCTGTTGTTTTTCTTGCTCGCACTCGCCCTGCGTCGAACGCGGCATCTTTATGCCGAGGCTGCCAAGCGGCAGGAGGCCGAAGAAGCGCTGAAGCATGGCCAGCGGCTCGAGGCGCTGGGGCAACTCACCGGCGGCGTCGCGCATGACTTCAACAATCTGCTCACCGTGATCCGCGCCTCCGTCGATCTGTTGCGGCGGCCGGACCTGCCGGAGCCGCGCCGGCTGCGCTACATCGACGCGATCTCGGACACGGTCACACGCGCGGCACGACTGACGAGCCAGCTGCTGGCGTTCGCACGCCGTCAGACACTCAAGCCGGAACTGTTCGACGTCGGCCAAAACGTGCAGATGCTGAGCGAGATGATCAAGACGCTGATCGGTTCGCGGATCGAGATCGAGATCCATGGGCCGACCGAACCGTGCGTCGTCAATGCCGATGCCGGGCAGTTCGAAACCGCGATGATCAACATGGCGGTCAACGCCCGCGACGCCATGGACGGCCGCGGCAGGCTGACCATCACGGTGCACGCGGCAACCGAATTGCCCGGCGCCGCCGCAGGTTCGCCAAATCCCCGCAACCAGGATTCCATCGGCCAGAACCGCGCCGGCCAAAAACCCACCGGCTATGTCGCCGTCTCCGTCGAGGATACCGGCGTCGGCATTCCCCAGGAGCAGTACGGTCGCATCTTCGAACCCTTCTTCACCACCAAGGAGGTCGGCCAGGGCACCGGGCTCGGCCTGTCCCAGGTGTTCGGTTTCGCCAGGCAATCCGGCGGCGAAGTGGTGGTGGCCAGCGAAGTGGGAAAAGGCAGCGTTTTCACGCTGTACCTGCCGCGTGCCACCGGTGACGGCAAGCCGCAGCAGATAATGGTGGAAGATGCTCCGCCGCTCGACGGAAGAGGCATGTCGGTGCTCGTGGTCGAAGACAATATCGAGGTCGGGAAATTCGCCACCGACGCGCTGGCCGAACTCGGCTACGGCACAACCCTGGTCGACAACGCCACGCACGCGCTGGAAGAACTGGCTGAAGGCGCCGACCGCTACGACGTGGTGTTCACCGACGTCGTGATGCCGGGCATGACCGGCATCGAGCTGGCGCAGGAAATCCGCCGCTACCATGCCGATCTGCCGGTCGTGCTGACCAGCGGCTACAGCCACGGCCTGTCCGAAAGCGGCAGCGACGGTCTGGAGCTGCTGCAAAAGCCCTACTCGATCGAGCAGCTTTCGCGCGTGCTGCACGCGGTCGCCCGCTGGCGCATGATGAAACGCGCCACCGCGACGCGGGCGTCCTGAGGTCAGCAGGTCAGCGGTGTCATTCACACGTCGTCACGGCCGGGCCAAGCCGTCTGAAGGACGGCGTCGCTTGCGCTCGCCTATGACGTGGGAAGCACCCATCAGGGAACCTTCTGATTTTCTTCGCGTTATCGGGCCATGGCCAAGACTGATAGTAAGTCCGATGCGAAGTCCGCCGTGAAGTCCGAGCCGTCCTCGAAGAAATCCGACTCGAAGAAATCCGATTCCTCGAAGAAATCGCCTGCCACCAAAGAATCTGCTTCCGAAGAGTCATCGGAAGAAAAGTCCGAGGTTGTCGATGTCGTTGCGGAAGACGGCGACCACGTTGAACCGCCGCCGCCGCAGGTGGTCGAGCCCGACCCGGAATTGTCGCCGGAGGAGGCCGAGCAGGCGCGTAAAGACTATCTGCTGACACGGTTCTGGATCAGCGCGCGCGGCTATTGGGGCAGAGGCGGCGACCGGCTGGCATGGGTCTTTTCGATCGGGCTGTTGATCCTGATCGTCGTCAATGTCGGATTCCAGTACGGCATCAATGTCTGGAACCGGGCGATCTTCGACGCCATCGAGAAGCGCGAATCCGCCACCGTCTTCTATCTCACCGGGGTGTTCTTCCCGCTTGCGATCGGCAGCGTGCTGCTCGGCGTCGCGCAGGTGTTCGCGCGGATGGGCATCCAGCGGCGCTGGCGGGCCTGGCTGACCAGCGCTGTCATGACGCGCTGGCTCACCAGCGGCCGCTACTACCAGCTCAACCTCGTCGGCGGCGATCACAAGAATCCGGAACACCGCATCGCCGAGGATCTGCGGATCTCGACCGACTCGCCGGTGGATTTCGTCGCCGGCGTCACCTCGGCGTTTTTATCCGCTGCGACCTTCATCGTGGTGCTCTGGACCATCGGCGGCGCGCTGACGGTGACGCTCGGCGGATCTGTTGTGACGATCCCCGGCTTTCTCGTCATTGCCGCGGTGGTCTACGCCGCGATCGCCTCCGGCTCGATCATGGCCATCGGCCGCCGCTTCGTGCAGGTGTCCGAGGACAAGAACCAGGCCGAGGCCGAATTCCGCTACACGCTGACCCGGGTGCGCGAGAACGGCGAGAGCATCGCGCTGCTCGGCGGCGAGGAGGAAGAACGCGACGGCCTCGACAAGAACTTTTCCAATGTACTGCGGCAATGGTCGCAGCTCGCCCGCCAGCATATGCGCACCACGCTGGTGTCGCAGGGATCCGGCCTGATTGCACCTGTAGTCCCGCTGCTGCTGTGCGCGCCGAAATTCCTCGACGGCAGCATGACGCTCGGACAGGTGATGCAGGCGGCCTCCGCCTTTACCATCGTGCAGACCGCGTTCGGCTGGCTGGTCGACAATTATCCGCGTCTCGCCGACTGGAACGCCTGCGCGCGCCGGATCGCCTCGCTGATGATGTCGCTCGACGGGCTGGAGCGGGCCGAACGCGGCGACGGCTTCGGCCGCATCAAGCGCGGCGAGACCGAGGGCGAGGCCATGCTCAGCCTCAACGATTTTTCGGTAACGCTCGACGACGGCACCGCCGTGGTCGGCGAGACCGAAGTCGTGATTGAACCTGGCGAACGGCTGTTGGTGGCCGGCGAATCCGGCACCGGCAAAAGCACCTTGGTGCGCGCGATTGCGGGGCTGTGGCCATGGGGTGGCGGCAGCGTCAATTTCCATCCTGACCGCCGGCTCTTCATGCTGCCGCAGAAGCCGTACATCCCCACCGGCACGCTGCGCCGTGCGATCGCCTATCCCGGCGCCGCCGAGGACTGGAGATCCGAACAATTCTGCGAAGCCCTGCACAAGGTCGGTCTCGATCATCTCAAGGAGAAGATCGAGGAAGAGGCGCCGTGGGACCAGACATTGTCGGGCGGCGAAAAGCAGCGGCTGGCGTTCGCGCGGCTGTTGCTGCACAACCCCGACATCGTGGTGCTGGACGAGGCGACCTCGGCGCTCGACGAAAAGAGCCAGGACAAGATGATGGAGATGGTCATCAAGGAGCTGCCGAAAGCAACCATCGTCAGTGTCGCCCATCGCGTCGAGCTGGAAGCCTTCCATAGCCGCAAGATCGTGCTGGAGCGGCGCAAGGGCGGCGCCAAGCTCGTCAGCGACGTCGATCTGATCCCGCGCAAGGGCAAACGCCGCCTGCTCGGCCGCTTCCTGCGCCAACGCAAGCCGCCGAAAAAGGCGGCGTGACGCTAGCTGTCGTCCCGGCGAACGCCGGGACCCATACCGCGTGATCTGTCGATGAAGCTCGGTAGCAGAGACCATTCGCAAAACTTCTCCCTGTGGTTATGGGTCCCCCGATGCGCAATTGCGCATCTGAGCTC
>NZ_JAFCLY010000026.1:0-120818 GCF_018130185.1 Bradyrhizobium sp. AUGA SZCCT0182
CGGCCTTCCCTGCGCAATGGCTTTACGGCTTATGCCGTGCTCTCCCCGGAGACGAGTTCTTGGTTGACTCCGTCGCTGCCGTTCAGCTCTCGCCTACCCGACAGCTTGACACCTGCAACGGGTGCCAGGACCACACGGTTTTGCCGTACGCTTATCCACGCCGTCGTCGAGGCGTAAACCAGCGTCCACCGCAACCCGCCCAACGTCCGTGACGACGGCCGACGCCCTTCTGAGTAGGACGGGATGGCGATATCTGTGCACCTGATTTGCCCTTCTGTAAAAGCGAAACTTTGCCCGACGGGCCAATTTGTCGCACGCAGCGTGCCCATCATTCAGGTCATCGACGTAGATGGTGGGCACGGCGCAAGAGCGCCTTTGCCCACCCTACTTGGCCCGCAGTGCCAAGATCTTTTCGGCAGCGCGCAGATGCGGCTTGTCGATCATCTTGCCGTCGATCTTGACGACGCCGGAGGCCGGATTGTCGTTGAAGGCTTTGACGATCTTCTCCGACCAGGCGATCTCTTCGTCCGTCGGCAGGAAGGCGGCGTTGACGACATCGACGTGCTTGGGATGGATCACCGCCTTGGCCAGGAACCCGTCCTGACGCGCGGCAATCGATTCTTCCCGTAAGCCTTCGAGATCGTTGATATCAGTGGCGATGGTATCGATCGCGACGACGCCGGCAGCGGCGGCACTGATCAGGCAGAGGTCGCGTGCCAGCAAGAACGGCCCATGATATCGGCCCGCGGTCCGGTTGCGCGAGGCACCAAGCGATGCCGCGAGATCCTCCGCGCCCCACATCATGCCCCACAGCCGCGGGCTCATGTTCTCGAAGTCGAGCAGCTTGAGCACCGCCCGCGCCGTCTCCGTCGCCACCGTCACGATCCGGGTGGTTCCGTGTTCGATGTCAGCTGCAGCTTCAAACGCATCCAGATACAGGGACAGTTTATTAACGTCGGCGGCGCCGGCACATTTCGGCAGCACGACACCGTCGGGCCGGCCCGGGATCACGGCAGCGAGATCGCCGAGCGTCATGCCGGTATCGAACGCGTTGACGCGGATGTAGATCTTCTGGTTCGGGTTCCGCGCAGCGAGCATTTCGCGCACGGTGCGGCGCGCCCCGACCTTCTCGTCCGGCGCGATCGAATCCTCGAGATCGAGGATCAACGCATCGGCCGCGGTCTTCCCAGCGTTTTCGAACTTGCGCAGGCTGTCGCCCGGAACGAACAGAAACGATCGCATCAAATCACGCCTTTGGTTTGCAATGCATCAGGCCGGTGCGACGGCAACTCGCGACCACTTCGCCGCGCTGATTGGTCATGGTGTGCTCGAACTCGACGATCCCCTGCGTCGGCCGAGATTTGCTGGCGCGTTTGGAGATGATCTTCGTATGGGATTTCAGCGTATCGCCGTGAAACACCGGTTTTGGGAATTTGACGTCGGTCATGCCCAGATTGCCGACCGTCGTGCCCAGCGTCGTATCGTAGACGCTCATGCCGATCATGATGCCGAGCGTATAGAGGCTGTTGAACAGCCGTTGGCCGAACTCGGTATTCTCGGAGAAATGCGCATCGATATGCAACGGCTGCGGATTCATCGTCAGCAGGCTGAACATCGTATTGTCCATCTCGGTGACGGTGCGGCTGAACTCATGATGAAATTCCCGGCCGACCTCGAACTCCTCGAAATATAATCCGGCCATCAGCGCCCCTTGTAGTTTGGCGTCCGCTTTTCGACGAACGCGTTCAACCCTTCCTGACAATCTTCCGTCGTCGCCACCAGTGCAAAGCTCTCGGCCGCGTTCTCGACCGAACGGCGGAAATCGGCATCGACCGCCCGCATGAAGGCATCGCGGCCGATCTTCATCACGATCGGCGACTTGGCGGCCAGCTTTCGCGCAATATCACGGGCGCGGTCGAGCGCGGTCCCCTTCGGGACCACTTCGCTCAGAAGGCCCATGCGGAATGCGGTCGCGGCATCAAAAGGCTCGCCCAGGAACAGCGGCCCGAATGCCTGATGCTTTCCGACCAGCCGCGGCAGTTGCACGAAGTGGATCGCCGGAATTAGCCCGACATCGATCTCCGGATAGCCGAAGGTCGAGGTATCGCCGGCGATGATCATGTCGCAGGAGATCGCAATCGTCATGCCGCCGGCCCGCACCGCGCCGTCGACGGCGGCAATGGTCGGTTTGCCCATGCGATACTGGGTATCGTTGAGTGCAAAATACAGCCGCTCGAGGAATTTCTTGGTTTCGATCCCGGGCTTGCCCCTGACGATGTCGAGGTCGAGCCCGGCACAAAACACCTTGTGCGGGCTGCCGATGATGACGGCAGATACCGACGGATCGTCCTTCGCTTTCTGCAGCGCTGCCAGCAGTGCATCGATCAGGGGCATGCTCAGCGCGTTGACCGGCGGCCGGTCCAGCATGATCTCCGCGATCTTGTCCGAGACGAAGTAGCGAACGAGTTCAGCGCTCATGATGCCGCTTCCTTATTGTCTGGCCTGACGCACCGCGCCGGCCGCGATCAAATCATCGATGGTGCTGCGATCGAGTCCGGCCTCGGTCAGGACCGCAACGCTATCCTGTCCGATATCCGGCGCGGGGCAAAGTGCGTCTTCGGAAAGGCTGGCAATACCCGGCGTGCGCGGCGTGTAGACCGGGCCGACGCCGGGGGTATCCTGGCACACCGACGCGTTGGTCGCTTCGACGTGAGGATTGCGCAGCCACTCCCCGGGATTGAGGATGCGTTCGGCGATGATATCAGCCGCATGCAACCGTGACAGCCAGGCCTCGGTCGGTCGCGCCAGAAACACCTCGCGCAGCTGTGAGATCAGCGTGTCGGCCGCGTCAGCCCGGCTGGCGAAGTCCGCAAAGCGCGGATCGCTGGCGAGATCGTCACGCTCGATGGCGGCACACAGCCGCTTGTATTGCGGCTCGTTGACCAGCGTCACCATCATCCAGCCATCGCTGGTCTGATAGGAACCCGCCGGCACGTTAAGCGCCCGCGGCGCGCCGCCCTCCAGAATATGCTCGGCGACCTTGTGGCCGAGCAGCGCCGCCGTCGACTGGCAGAGATTGACGTCGATCCAGCGGCCGGTGCCGGTGGTGGCGCGCGCGAACAGCGTGGTGGCAATCGCCTGGAAGGCGTAGACACCGGTCACGACGTCGGAGACCGTGGTGCCGACCCGGTGCGGGGTCTTGTCATTGCCGACGTTGATCGACACCAGGCCGGAAAACGCCTGCGCAACGGAATCCGAGCCGGGCCGTTTTGAGTAGGGTCCGCTCTGCCCGAATGCGCTCACCGAGAGATAGATCAGGCCGGGATTATCACGCGACAGCTCCTCGTAGCCAATTCCAAGCCGGGCGGCGACACCGGGGCGAAACCCTTCGATCAGGACGTCGCAGTCTTTGGCCAGTTTCCGGGCGATTGCGATCGCGTCCTTGTGCTTCAAATCGAGGCAGAGGCTGCGCTTGCCGCGGTTATAGACCGCCGACAGCGTCGTATGGTTTCCATAGGTCGTGCCCAGGAAACGCGACCAATCCCCCTCCGGTGGCTCGACCTTGATGATTTCGGCACCGTAAACGCCGAGCAGCATCGCGCAATAGGGGGAGGCGATGCCCTGCCCGAAATCAAGCACACGCAGACCCCGGTACGGGGCCTCATGCGTCGGCGATAGCGTACGCTTGATAGCCATTTATCCTCCCACAGCCGGTCGGACCGAAAGCTACAGCGCGAGATAGCGCTGACGAATGTTTTCGTTGGCTTTCAGCTCTTCGATACCGGATGTGTAGACGATCTGGCCCTTGTCGATAACCGTCGCGTGGCTCGCAAGGCCAAGGCAAAAATGCATGTTCTGCTCGGCGATCAACACCGTGGCACCGGTGCCGCGAAGTTGTCGCAGCAATTCGCCGATCCTTTGCACGATGATCGGCGCCAGCCCCTCGCTCGGCTCGTCCAGCAGCAGCAGCGCCGGATTACCCATCAGGGTGCGTGCAATCGCCAGCATCTGCTGCTCGCCGCCCGATAGACGTCCCGCGATCCGGTGCCGCAAGGGCTCCAGCAGCGGAAATACATCGTAGATGCGCCGGATCGACCATTCGTCCTGGCCATCGGGACCCTTCTTGGCGCCGATTTCCAGATTGTCTTCCACCGTATGCTCGGGGAAAATCTGGCGATCCTCCGGCACGAAGCCGAGGCCGGCGCGGGCGATGTGATGCGGCTTCAGCCCGGATACGGTCCTGCCCCGCAGGGTGACCTTGCCGCGGCGCGCCGGCGCCAGGCCCATGATCGCCTTCATCGTGGTCGACTTGCCGGCGCCGTTGCGGCCGAGCAGCGCCATGGTCTCGCCCTGCCGCACCGACAGGCCGACGCCGAACAGGATCTGGCTGCTGCCGTAGAAAACGTCGAGGTCCTCGACCTGCACCACCGGCTGCGCGCTCATATCGCGGCCTCCGCGTGATGTTCGGTGCCGAGATAAGCCTCGATGACGGCCTTGTTGCGGCGGACTGCATCGGGCTTGCCTGACGCGAGAATCCGGCCGTAGCACAGCACCACGATCTCGGGCGCGATCCTGAACACGATATCCATGTCGTGCTCGATGAAGACGACCGTGATCTTCTGTTTCTCCCAGAGCTCCCTGACCTTGTCGATCATGCGCCAGCGCTCTTCGGTGCCCATGCCGGCGGTGGGCTCGTCGAGCAGCAGGACCTTGGGATCGAGCACCAGCGCCAGCGCGATATCGAGCAGCTTCTGGTCGCCATGCGACAGCGTCGCCGCGGTGCGGCTGCGCTTGCTGGCAAGCCCCAGCAATTCCATCGCGTGCTCGGCGCGGTCGCGGGTTTCAGCCAGCGGAAATCTTCGATGCATAACACCGGCGCGGCGCTGATCGGCGCCGACGGCGGCCAGCATCGTTTCCTGCACCGTGAGCGAGGGAAAAATACTTGCGACCTGGAACGCGCGGCCGATGCCATGGCGCACGATCTCGGGCGGCGAACGCCCGGCAAGGTCGACGCCGTTGAGCAGGATCTGACCGGAATCCGGCTTCAGCGCCCCGGTGATCAAATTGAAGAATGTGCTCTTGCCGGCACCATTGGGGCCGATGACAGCGGTCAACGAACCGTCAGCAAAGTCCAGCGTCACGTTGTCGGTCGCCTTGACGCCGCCGAAGGATTTCGAGAGTGCGCGAATTTCCAGCATGGCTAGCCGTTCGCCTCCCGAAGTCCGCCATAGGTGCTCCACGATGTTCCGGCCAACCAGCCGCAATCGACCGGCAAATTGGCGCCCGTGATCGCGGACGCACCATCGGAGGCGAGAAAGGCGACAACACGACCGATTTCGGAAGGATCGACCAGACGGCGCAGCGCGGCATTGGCTGTCAGCGCGGAGACATCCCGCTCGCCACGATCAATCGCGTTTTTCAGCGCCGGCGTCAGCGTATAGCCCGGAGAAACGGCATTCACCCGCACGCCGGAGGGGCCCCACTCCGCGGCAAGGCATTCGGTGATCGCAATCACGGCCGCCTTGGCCGGGGCGTAGGCATGTAACGGCATCGAGCGCATGCCGGCGATCGAGGCGATGTTGACGATGCTGCCGCGTTTGCGCGCGATCATGCGCCGGGCAAAGGCGAGGCAGGCGACATAGGTCCCGCGCTGGTCGACACGAACGACGTCGTCCCAGGCCGACATAGGCAAATCGTGCGGCCGCACCGGCACCTGGATGATCCCGGCACTGTTGACGAGCACATCGACCGGCCCGCATTCGCGCTCAATCGCTTCCGCGCAAGCCTCGACGCTGGTCTCGTCCCCGACATCGGCGACGTAGGCCTTGCCGCCAAATTCCGCGGCGACATCCCCTGCCTTCGCCAAATCGCGATCGACGACCATCACGAGATCGCCGCTTGCGGCCAACTCCCGCGCGCAAGCTGCGCCAATCCCGCTGGCACCGCCCGTTACCACGCTGACCCGCGCTTTTGCCGCCGGACTCATGATGCGCGCTCCCCGGAACGCTCGCGGCGCTGCGCGTACCATTCGATCACGAAATCCATCAGGCCTTTCCGCAGGCCGATGGCGAAGAACAGGATCACGATGCCGAGAACGATGCCGTGATACTCGGTCACACGGGTGACGGTATCGTTGAGGATCAGGAACAGCGCGGTGCCGACCATCGGCCCCAGGAAGGTGGTTACGCCGCCGAGCATGTTGATGAAGATGCCCTCGCCCGAAATCGTCCAATAGGCGAATTCCGGATAAGCGCCGGAGACGAACAGCGCCATGATGATGCCGCCGGTCGAGGCGAACAGCGCGGCGAGCACGAAGATCGTCAGTTTGGCGCGCCAGACGTCGATGCCGATGAAGCTCGCCCGCGTGGCGTTGTCGCGGATCATACGCAGCGTGTAGCCGAACGGCGACTGCGCGATCTGGTGCATCAAAAACAGCCCGATCACCAGCAGCGCGCAGCTGACAATGTACAAATGCAGATGGTTCGACAGGTCAATGCCCAAAAATGGCGGCCGGGGAATGCCGCCGCGCAATCCCTGATCGCCGCCGGTCAGCGACACCCAGGACAGGATGGTCGAATGGATCAGCATCTGGAACGCCAGTGTCACAAAGGCGAAATAGATCTCCTTCAGCCGTACACAAATGGCGCCAATGACGAGGGCGACGACAAACGTGATCGCCAGCGTCGCAACGAAAGCCACGGGAACGGCAACACCGGTCTTCTGCATCATCAGCCCGAAGCCGTAGGCGCCGAGCCCAAAGAACATGCCGTGGCCAAACGACGTCAGGCCGGTGTAGCCGACCAAAAGGTTGAGCGACGTCGCGAACAGCCCATAGGCCGCGCAACGGATCACGAAGTCGAGCAGGAATTTACTGCTGGTGAGCATCGGCAGCAGGGCGAGCACGACAAAGACCGCAAGCGCAATCAGGGCATCCCGATTGGGGCGCGGCTTTGCCTGGGTAACGGAGTTGTCGAGCACCTTGCTCGCCTGTTCGGCCTGCAATTCGGTCACGCGACCTCCTTGCCGAACAGGCCGGTCGGGCGGGAGACCAGCACGATCACCATGAACAGGTACATCAGGCCTTCCGTAAACAGGGGAAAGCCGAGCGAACCAAACGAGCGGATCATGCCGATCAGGAGCGCGCCGATCAGCGCGCCCAGGATCGAGCCCATTCCGCCGATGACAGTCACGATGAAGGATTCGATCAGCACCGAAAATCCCATCCCCGGTGTCAGTGACCGCACGGGTGCCGCGAGCGCGCCGGCCAATCCCGCCAGCATGCCGCCGAGCGCGAACACACCGCCATAGATCAGGCCGGTGTTGATGCCGAGCGCGGACACCATGCCCGGATTATGCGCCGCGGCCCGGATCACCTTGCCGATCCGGGTGCGCGAAAGACCGAGGCCGAGAATGATCGCGGCCAGCAGCGCGACGCTGATCAGCAGCAAATAATAGGGCGGCACCACGCCGCCGGCGATGAACAGCGGCGGCACCTGGAACGCCGCCGGCATGCCCATCGACTTGAATTCCGGTCCCCAGATCATCCGTACGACATCGTCAAATATCAGCACGAAGGCGTAGCAGACCAGGACCTGCATCAACACGTCGCGGCCGTAGACCCGGCTCATGAAGACGCGCTCGAAGATCAAGCCCAGCAGCGCGGTGCCGGCCGCACCGCACAGCATCGCCAGCGCAAAACTGCCAGTGAGCTGATAGGCCGTCATCGCGAAATAGGCGCCGAACATATAGAAGGCGCCGTGGCTGAAATTCACCACCTTGAGCACGCCGAAAATCAGCGTCAGCCCGACGGCGACGAGAAACAGCAACATGCCGATGATGAAGCCGCTGGTGGTTTGCGTCACCAGACAGGCGGAGCTGGCGAGACAGCCGGTGAGTGTATCGAGATCCAAGGAAAATATCCGTTACGGCGTGCCGGAAGATCGGCGCGCGAAAGAACCATGGGGCGGTGAACGGAGGCGGCCTGCGCCGCCTCCGTTTCGCGGATCGATCAGGTGTAACCCTTGCTCTTCTTCCACTCGGCTTCGAGTTCGAGAATGGTCTTCCAGTCGCCCGGCTTGACCTCCGGCACGTAGGGCTCTTGCGGAATCGTCGTGCCCCACCCGATTGCATAGCCGATCAGGGTCTGGTCCTCGGCCCGCATCGTCACGGTGCCGTCGGCGCCGAACGGCGATTTGATCTTGAGGCCACGCAATGCCTCCGCAAGCTTCTTGCCGTCGGCGGAATTCGCCTTCTTCGAGGCCTCGGCGAGCAACATGATCGCGGTTGCGTTCTCCCACGACCAGTTGGTCGGGTACTCATTGTATTTCGCCTTGTAGGCATCGCCCCAGGCCGCGTTCTCCGCGGTCGCAGGATAGGTCTTGATGTAGCGGTTACCGGAATGAATGCCCTTGGGCAGGTTCTTCACCACGGTCAGCGCGGTGTAGTCGGCCATGTTGACGGCGAACACCTCCATCTGGGTGAACAGCGCATAGATATTGGCCTGATCGATGTAGGAGGTCAGATCACCGCCCCACAGGCAGGAATACAGCGCTTGTGGTTTGGCCTGCAGGATTTTCGTCACCACCTCGGTGTAGTCGGGCTGGAATAGCTTTGGCCAGGACTCGCTGATGATCTCGACATCAGGCGCAAAGCGCTTCAGATACAGCGTGAACTCGCCCGTGGTGTCACGGCCATAGGCGTAATCCGGCGCGCAGGTGGCCCATTTCTTCAGGCCCTTCGCCTTGGAGATCGCCGCCGCGTAGCTGCCGCCGACGATCGAGTCATGCACGCCCTGGCGCGCGGTGCGGAACGCGTTGGGAATGTGCTGCTTGGGATCGGCCGTCAGCGCCGAGGTTTCCGAGTTGGTATGAATGCAGAGCACGCCCAGATCGCGCGCGACTTCGTGCACAGCGAACGCTCCGGATGAGGCCTCGGCATCGATCAGGAGTTCGCAGCCATCGGTGTTGACCAGTTCGCGCGCCACGCGGGCGGCTTCCTGCGGCTGCCCCTTGGAATCGCGGATCACCATCTCGATCTGCCGTCCGGCGAGGCCGCCGGCGGCGTTGACCTTCTCGACTTCCAGCATCACGCCGTTGCGCGATGAGGTTCCGAGTTGCGCCACGCGGCCGGAGAGAATGGTCGGCATGCCGACCTTGATGGTCTTGGCCTGCGCCCGCGCCACCCATGGTGCCGCGAAAGTCACGGCACCGGCGCCCATCAGCGCCAGGGTTGAACGGCGGCTGATGCCCGGTTTGCGGGTTCTCGTCATTATTCCCTCCCTCTCGGGTTTGCGTTCCCAGTTTCCTGCCCAAATCCCAGCCGGGGATCGTGTTGCCCCCGTACTCACAAGATTTCAGAGCAAAGGGGGTGACGTCAAGCCAAATATGAATTACGAGTCATAATTCATCTAACGGGAGATCGGGCCGGAATCCGGCCTTTTGAGCCGAGAAATGATCAACCTTTCGAGCTTCATCGCGTTTCACGCCAGGCGGACGCCGGGCCGCTGTGCGCTGAAATACCGCGGCGAGGAGATCTCCTACGCCGACTTCCACCGCCGCATCGGCCACGTGGGCGGCTGGCTGGCCTCGCGCGGCATCGGCGCCGGCGATGTCGTCGCGGTGCTGATGAAGAACAGCACCGCATTTCTCGAACTGGTATTTGCAACCAGCCACATCGGCGCGGTGTTTCTGCCGATCAACTATCGGCTGTCGGCCGACGAGGTCGGCTACATCGTTGGCAATTCCGGCGCGCGCATTCTGATCGCGGACGAAGAGCTGGCCGGCATCGCAGAAGGTAACGTTCCCGTGGTGCTGCTCGATGAGGCCGCGCAATCCGGCATCTCGCGGCTCCCGCCTGACATCGCCCCCGCCCCGATGCATCCAAGACAACCGCGCGATCTGATGCGGCTGATGTACACGTCGGGCACCACCGACCGCCCCAAGGGCGTGATGCTCACCTATGAGAACATCTATTGGAAGTCAGCCGACCAGACGCTGGCGCTGGGACTGAACGCGGAGACGCGGTTGCTGGTGGTCGGCCCGCTCTACCATGTCGGCGCGCTCGATCTGCCTGGTATAGCCGTGCTGTGGCATGGCGGCATGCTTTCCATCCACCGCAACTTCGAACCCGAGCAGGCGCTGGCGGCGATCGCTGCCGAGAAACTGAACGCAGCCTGGTTCGCGCCCGTGATGACCACGGCGATCCTCACCTGCCGGACCCGCGATCGCTACGACGTCTCGAGCCTGCGATGGGCGATCGGCGGCGGCGAGAAGACACCGGAAGCGCGCATCCGCAGCTTCTCCGAATATTTTGCGAACGCCCGCTACATCGACGCCTATGGTCTGACGGAAACCTGCGGCGGCGACACTTTCATGGAAGCCGGCCGTGAGATCGAAAAGATCGGCTCGACCGGCCGCGCCATCGCCCATGTCGAGATCGAAATCCGCGACGATGCCGGCCATCGCCTGGCACCCGGCGAAAACGGCGAAATCTGTCTGCGCGGACCAAAGGTCACCCAAGGCTACTGGAAAGATCCCGAAAAAACCGCGGCCGCCTTTTTCGGCGATTGGTTCCGCAGCGGCGACGTCGGCTATCTCGATGAAGACGGCTTTCTCTATCTCACCGACCGCAAGAAGGACATGATCATCTCCGGTGGCGAGAATATCGCGTCGTCCGAAGTCGAACGCGTGATCTATGAATTGCCGCAGGTGCGCGAATGCGCCGTCATCGGCATGCCGGATGCGCGATGGGGCGAAAAGCCCGTCGCGATCGTGGTGCTGGGAGAAGGCGCCGCGCTGGAGCTGCCTGCTTTGACCGATCATTGCCGCGCGCGGCTCGCCGGCTTCAAGGTGCCGAAGCAACTGATCGTTCGCGACAGCCTGCCGCGCAATCCGTCCGGCAAGGTGCTCAAGCGCGTGCTGCGCGCCGAACTGGAGGCTTCATGACGCAGTCAACGCGAACCAATTCCGGCAAGGTCACAAAACTCAACCGCGTCGAGCGCAACGCCTGGACCAAGCGCAAGATATTCGATGCCGCGACCAAGATCGTCGGCAAATACGGCTATGCCGAAGCCTCCGTCGCCCGCATCACCGAGGAAGCCGGCGTCGCGCAAGGCACGTTCTACAATCATTTCGAAAACCGCCAGGAACTGCTGGATCAATTGCTGCCGAAAATCGGCATCGACATGGTGCGCTTCATCCGTGCGCGCACCGGCACGGCGCAGACCGCGCAGCAGGAAGTCGAACGCTTTGGCGCCTTCTTCGACTTCATCCGCGAGGTACCGGAATTCCTGCGCATCCTCAACGAGGCCGAGTTCTTTGCGCCGATCGGCTACCAGAAGCATTTTGATAATATCTCGACGGCCTATGTTCGCATCCTGAAGCGTGCGCGACTTGCGGGTACCGTCGACAGTTACAGCGACGAGGAGTTCGAAGCGATCGTCCAAATATTGATGGGTGCCCGCGGCTATCTGAGCCGGCGGTATTCCTATTCGGACGGTGCGGTCACGGCCGTGCCCGACCATGTCATCTCCGCCTACCAGAAGCTGATGACGCGCGGGCTTTTCAATTCAGCCGGCAAAGGCAACGACCATGAGCGCTGAGGGTATCGTTCTCGTCACCGGCGGCAGCCGCGGCATTGGCGCGGCAACCGCCACGCTTCTGGCCGAGCAAGGCCAGCGTGTTGTGATCACGGACATTGCGCCGGAACCACTGGCCGGCACCGGGACGATCCTGTGGCCTGCCCCTTTCGATGTCGCCAGCGAGAGCGCCGTCGTCAGCGGCATCGCGGATATCGAGGCGGCGCACGGCCCGATCACGGGCCTCGTCAATGCGGCCGGTGTGTTCGGCAAGATGCATCCAATCGAGCGCGTGCGGATGGATCAGTGGGACCGCGAGATCAATATCGACCTGCGCGGGACATTTCTGGTCGCCCGCAGCGTTGGCGTCAAAATGGCCGAGCGCCGGCATGGCGCCATCGTCAATGTCGCGTCGGTCGCGGGCATGACATCAGGTCCGATCCACGCCTACACCGCCGCCAAAGCCGGCGTCATTCAGATCACGCAGACGCTTGCCGCCGAATGGGGCCGCACCGGCGTGCGCGTCAATGCCGTCTCTCCCGGCTTCACCCGCACCGCGGCGCTCGAAGCCGGCATTGCCTCCGGCGCGCTCAACAAGCGCCTGCTCGAAAACCCGACTGCGATGAACCGGCTGGTCGAGCCGATCGAGGTCGCGCAGGCGATTGCGTGGTTGCTGTCACCGATGAGCAGCGGTGTCACCGGCATCAACCTGCCGGTCGACGCCGGATACATCGCCGGCACCACCTGGGCCGCCTATGGCGGCCTGCGCGAAGCGCCTGGCACGTAACAAGGATACGAGCATGAATATCGAGATGCCCCGCAAGAAACTCGATCTCGCATCGGCCATCGCCGAAGGCGATATCCGCGTGCTGCTGATGGTGCTGGTCCACATGACCGGCGATGAACGCTGGCTGGAGCCACCGTACAAGCCGAGGCGCGACGTTCGCCTGATCCCCGACCCCGAGGCCGGCCTGCCCCGCGAAGTGCAGGACGAAATCCGCGCTGCTGTCGTGAAGCTGTTCGCCAATGGCGAGCCCAAGCCTGTGATATCAGATCCCGGCGACGAATTGATGCTGAAGATGATGCGCGTGACGCTCGGCGAAAACGTCACGCCGGAGTATGCGCCGCTGATGCGCGAGGAAATGGGCTTTATCCCCCGCGACATCAGCTGGACCAAACCTCCGGCCGACGACAAACTGGCGCAGCAGCATGTGCTGATTGTCGGCGCCGGTGTCTGCGCAATCGCCCTTGGCGTCGCGTTGGGCCGCCTCGGTATTCCCTACACCATCGTCGAGAAGAACGCCGAACTCGGCGGTACCTGGTATGTCAATCGCTACCCCGGTTGCGGCGTCGATACGCCGAACCACTCCTACTCCTTCTCGTTCGGCGCCCGTAATCCATGGACGCGCTACTTCGCCCAGCGTCAGGAATTGCTCGACTATCTCAAGAAGGTCGCGCTCGAATACGACATTCGACAGCACCTTCGCCTCAACACCGAACTGACGTCTGCGCGCTGGGATGAGAGCAAGCGGCGCTGGATTTCGACGCTCAAGACGGCAAATGGCGAAGAGATCGTTGAATCGACGACCATTGTCAGCGCGATCGGTCAGCTCAACGACCCCTCGCCCGCGCATTTCAAGGGCGAAGAAAATTTCAAAGGGCAGACCCTGCATTCCGCATTGTGGTCGGACAACATCAAGCTCGACGGCAAGCATGTCGCTGTCATCGGCACCGGCGCCACCGCGATGCAGCTGGCGCCGTCGATCGCCGACCAGGTGGCATCGCTGACCGTCTATCAACGGACCGCGCAATGGGCACGACCGGTCGCGGGCTATTCCGACCCGATCAGCGACGGTGCGCAATGGCTGCTCGCCCATCTGCCCTTCTATGTGCAGTGGTACCGCTTCAACATGTTCTGGCGCTACGGCGACGGCCTGCTGCCGTTCCTGCGCAAGGATCCGAACTGGCCGCATCCCGAGCGCGCCGTAAACAAGGGCAACGACCGCCACCGCGAGGAGTTGACGGATTTTATCCTGTCCGAACTCAAGGACCGTCCCGACCTGATTGAAAAATGCGTGCCGACTTATCCGCCTTACGGCAAGCGCATCCTGCTGGACAACAACTGGTTCAAGACGCTGACAAAACCGAATGTCGAACTAGTCACCGACAGCATCGACCATTTCGCAGCTGACGGCATTGTCGCGTCAGACGGTAAATCGCGGCCGGCCGACATCATCGTGATCTCGACCGGCTTCAAGGTCACCGAGATGGCGGCGCGCCTCAACATCACCGGCCGTGACGGCAAGGACCTCAGGCAGGCCTGGGCCAACGATAACCCGACAGCCTATCTCGGGCTCACCGTGCCCGACTTCCCGAACTTCTTCGTCATGCTCGGCCCGAACTCCGGGCCCGCGCATGGCGGCAGCGTGATCTTTCAGTCGGAGTGCCAGAGCCGCTACATCAGTGCCTGCCTGGTCGAGATGATCGAGCGCGACATCGCCGCGATCGATGTTCGCCGGGAAGCTCACGATCAGTACATCGAGAAAGTCGATGCCGAGCATGAGCAGTTGATCTGGTCTCATCCGGGCATGACCACCTACTATCGCAACGGCCAGGGCCGGGTGTTCTCAGCGATGCCGTGGCGGTTCGTCGATTACTGGGCGATGACTCATGATCCGGATTTCAACCAGTATCGGCAGACCAAAGCATGAGTTCATCGCTTCAAAATGGCGCTCAAGAGCGGAACCCTCTTCCATCCGGCGGGCGTACGCACGGGAACCCAAGTGCGATTTTTCTCAGCATAAACTTGACACCTGACGATATCTGCCGCAGCATTTCAAACGCTGCACCTGTCGGCGTAGCGGAGCCTTCGGCTCCCTGCCTCGCGGGAATGGCGACCGATCATGTGATCGACCTGCAAGCAGCGGATGCGGACGTAAGTCCGTAAGGCCCACTCTTGGAGAGGAGCATGACGCCACCGGCTAAGCCAGTGACCTTGCTCAACCGCAAGGTCTCGACGCAAATTGGGTGAACAGCAGCTGCTAGCCCCGTTGCGCCGCCTAAAAATTCAAACATATGCGCAAGATCGGAGCGCAAAGGCCAAGCGCTTTTCGATTTTGAAGATGCACTGGTGTCTACCAGAAAACCCTTCGCCTATAACGAAGATGTAGGGCCCCGCGCTGCTTGAATGCACCGGGGCCCATTCGTTTGGCTCTCATTCGTTTGACTCCATGACAGCTTTCCGGCGATCGACGAGATCTCCTTAGATTGCTTCCGTCATTTGGATCGGAAACAATTACCCGATCGTGACAGGAAGCGGCGATGACAAAACCTCGCATACGAATCTATACCGACTACAAGAGCCCCTACGCGTTTGTCGCGAACAAGCGGCTGTTCGAACTCGAGGACGAATACGGCGTCGAGCTCGAATGGCTGCCCTATACGCTACGCGTCGCCGAGTTCATGGGCACGGTGGAAGAGCGTACACCGCATTTCTGGCGCAAGGTGCGTTACGCCTATATGGACGCGCGGCGCTATGCCAACGCGCAGGGCCTCACCATGAAGGGCCCGCGGCGCATCTATGATGCCTTCTATGCCAGCGCGGGCATGCTGTTCGCGCAGCGTCATGGCCTGTTTCGTTCCTACCACGACACGGTGTTCCGGCGCTTCTGGAGCCATGATCTCGAAATCGACGAACTGTCGGATATTGCCGGCTTGATTGCATCGCTTGGCGGTTCGGCCGAGGAATTCAAAGCCTATGTCCACGGTCCGGCTCGGGCCGAACATGACCGCATCATCGACGAGGCAGAGGATCTCGGCGTGTTCGGCGTGCCGACCATGGTCTTCAACGGCGAATTGTTCTGGGGCGGCGACCGCATTGACCTGTTGATCGAGCGCATCAAGAACCCTGACTCGATTGCGGCCGCGCTGGGCAGCCGGCACCGGAAGTAATCGCGCACTGTTCCCGTTTTCAATCTGTTTACCAGGTTTGGCTAACCTGTCTGGTGGTTGAAACGCCGGAACCGGGGCATGTTCAGAGAAAGCCTCCCGATTGCCTATGACGCGCCTGCCGACCTGAAGAAGTGGCCTTCGCTGAAGAACGAGCGGGTCGCGAGCAAGACGCCGTATCTCGTTTACAACGGCACCTTGGCGGGTTGCATCAGGGAATTGCTGGCGAAGCCGATCAAGCAGATTTCGCTCTACGACATCGTGACCGAACGTCAGCCGGCATTCGACGGCAATGTGCTGTCACCCGGCGACGCCGCCGAAATCGCGATGCGCAAGGATTTTCCCAAGGGCTGACCTTTCAGGAAGCCATCAGGTGAGACCAGCATCCGGTACGCTCCAGCACCGGTCGTAATGCGGCGCGATCTACCGCATCCAAGGCTGCGAATTTTTCGCGAAGCTGTTGCAGGCACTTCACCTGATATTTGAACGGTGCCAGCGCATAGGGCAGACCCCAGACGTTGATCTCCAGCCGGTCGAGGCCTTTCGCAAAGGCTTCCGCGTTTGCGACCAGGAACGGCAAATAGAGTTCGCCCGTAATTCTCAAGAGCTCCTCAGCCATTCCGCCGAGTGCCTGCGCGCGCGGATACCATTCGCCCTCGACGCCCGAAGCGTCATCCAGCCGACGCACCCAGTGATCCGTGAACGGCGCCTTCTCGCGCATGATCCGCATCGGCGTCGGATCGGTCGCCATCTCGCTGAGCTGGCCAAACCAGGCGAAATCGGCGAGCGACGGCCGGCTGCCGAACAGATAATTCGTCATGCCGACATGCGGTTCGAACGCCGCGAGCATTCGCAAGTAACTCTCTTCGAGCAACGGCTTGTTCTCCACGGTCGCGCCGAGAATGACCATCCGTGAAATCTGCCGCTGGCGGAACTGCTCGATCTCCTCCGGGCTGCCGGTCGCAGCCTCCGACACCGACCACTCTTCGCCGGCCCAGCGCGAGACATAGGCCTGATCCTCCGGATCCCACCATCGATACAGAAACAACGGCTTGACTGCCCATTCGTCGGCGAGATCTTCCAGCAGGTCGCACACGAATGCGACCGCCTTGTCGTCGGGGATGACGGACCGCGCCTGGTGACGCCGCTCCAGGTCGTAAGCCAATGTCGTGGTCTCGCCACGAAACGTGCCGTCGGGATATTGCAGCACCGGGATCAGGTTCGGCCGCAGATGTTCGGTCGCCTTCCGGAGCGCCTTGGTCATGATGACCCAGTCGAAAGGAATCCTGCGATAGCGCATCAGTGCGCGCAGCTTGATGGCGTATGGCGACGCGGTCGATCCAATCAGCCGATAGCGGCCTTCAGTCATGGTACTCCCTCGATCGTCCCAAACCTGAACGCCGGACACGCGATACTGGCATCGAAGCGGAATTGCGCCAACCGGTGCATTCGGATTTCGCCCGTCAGCCCTGCAATAAACCGGCATGGCTTGCCTTGCGGCGCAGCGAATTCTGCAGCTATCCTCCATACCAAATGATCGGGCCCCGCTTGGCCCAATGAATCCCGCCTAGTGGAGAAACGCCATGAATCCCCCAGTCAGTTCGCCTGCCATCAAGGTCGTGAGATCAGTTCGCGAGCAGGTCAGTGCGGAGGAATGGCAGGCACGAGTGGATCTGGCGGCCTGCTACCGCCTCACGGCGCTGTATGGCATGACCGAAATGATCGCCAATCATATCTCCTGCCGGGTGCCGGGAACGACAGATCAGTTCCTGATCAATCCTTACGGGATGCTCTACGAAGAGATAGACGCATCGTGCCTGATCAAGGTCGACGTCGACGGCAACACGCTGCTCAATGCGACCGACTACAACGTCAATCTCGCCGGCTTCGTCATTCACAGCGCCATTCACATGGCCAAGCACGACATGGATTGCGTCGCGCATACGCACACGCCGGCCGGCATGGCGGTCTCGGCGATGGAATGCGGGCTGCTTCCGCTGGCCCAGACCTCGATGCGGTTCCTGCATGTCGCTTACCACGATTTTGAAGGCATCGCCGACGACGTCGACGAGCGTGCGCGGCTGGTCAGGGACCTTGGCGACCACGAAGCCATGATCCTGCGCAACCACGGGCTGCTCGTCGTCGGTAGAACCGTGCCATCGGCGTTCAACGTGCTGTGGCGCCTGGAACGCGCCTGCCAAGTGCAGATCATGGCACTGTCCTGCAACACCAAATTGACTTACCCGCCCCAAAGCATTCTCGAAGCGACCTACGACAAGATGCGGCCGCGGGTTGACCGGCCGGCCCGAAATGGCGACCTCGCCTGGCCCGCTTATCTACGTAAACTCGATCGCATCGATCCGTCCTATCGGAATTGAGGTTCCGTCCTGCCCGTTGACGCACTTCGCACGAAGTTTGGGCGGCGCTTGCCTGTAATTTGATCGTACATACCGTCGCTAGATCGCGGATGCTGGTCGTCGATGAGGCGATAGGTGCGTCCCGATGAAGACGTTCATTCGAGTGGTTGAACTGTGGGTACCGGACCGGACCCGCACGCGTCTGGAATTCGGCGGCAGTCTTTGCAGCGAGGAGTATTCGGAGTTCAAGGCGGTCAGCGAAAATGCGCTGTTTGCCTACGATGAAGGGTTGCCCGGCAAGGCCTGGGCCTCCGGCCATCCGGTCATTCTCACCAAATTTGCCAACTCCTACTTCAAGCGCACCGACGAGGCGATCGAAGCCGGGTTGACCTGTGGCGTGGCGCTGCCGGTGTTCGCCGGCGAATTCCTGATGGCTGTCATGGTGCTGTTCTGCGGTGACGACGAGAAGCACGTCGGCGCCATCGAACTCTGGCACAATGATGCCGGCGTCAGCCACGAAATGGGGCTTGTCGACGGCTATTACGGCACGGCCGACATGTTCGAGTTCAACTCGCGGCACACCAAGTTTCCGCGGGGCTTTGGCCTGCCCGGGCGGACCTGGAAAGCCGGCATGCCGCTGATCATCAAGGACCTGCACAATTCCAAGCGCTTCCTGCGCTGGGAAGAAGCTTCCGAAATCGGCATCAATTGCGGTGTCGGCATTCCCTACACGACGTCACCTGAAAAAACCTGGGTGATGACGTTCCTGTCGGCGCAGGCGACCCCGATCGCCAAGCGTTTTGAAATCTGGGTGCCGAATCCATCGCGATCGGCACTGGTCTTTCATTCCGGTGATTGCAGCAGGAATACCGAGCTTGAATCGATTTACGCGTCAAAGAGCATCGGCAAAGGCGAAGGCAGCATCGGCGGTGCCTGGGCGACGGGCATGCCCGCGATCAACGAGCATCTGAAGGTCGATGAGTCAGTTGCGGCGCAGGCAGCACGCGCGGCCGGCATGAATCAGATCGTCGTGCTGCCGGTGATCGAGAGCGCCCAGCTCAAGGCCGTGCTCGCCTGGTATCTCTGAACGATCGGATCAACGCGCCAGAGGCTGGCGCAAAACCCCAAAGAAGTCCCGCACCTCGCGCACAAACAGCTCAGGCTGCTCGAAGGCCGCGAAGTGACCGCCCTTCGGCAATTCGCGCCACTGCCGGATGTCGGTGTAGCTTCCTTCCATCCACCGCCGCACCGGTGTGACGATCTCCTTGGGAAACACGGCAACCCCGCTCGGGATCGTGACCTTGTGGGGCGTCCGGCGCTTCGGCCCAAAACTCTCCCAATAGAGACGCGCCGATGAGGCGGCGGTCGCGGTCACCCAATACAGCATGACATTGTCGAGCAGTTCGTCGCGGCCGAGAATATTCTCGGGGTGCCCGTCGCAATCGGTCCAGGCCCAGAATTTCTCGAGAATCCACGCCGCCTGGCCGCTCGGCGAATCCGTCAGCCCATAGCCCAGGGTTTGCGGCCGGGTCGATTGCTGCTTGGAATAGCCGGAATCCCAGTCGGCATAGTATTTGATGCCCTGCAGCGCCCGCGCTTCCTCTGGCGTCGGCTGCCCGTCCACGTTGGGACGCGCCGACATCGCCAGCGTGATGTGAATGCCGGCGCAGTGTTCGCCATCCTGCGCGCCCAGCGCGGTCGTCACCGCCGAGCCCCAGTCACCGCCTTGCGCGCCATAGCGCGCATAGCCAAGACGGTTCATCAGCACCGCCCAGGCGGCGGCAATTCGATCGACGCCCCAACCTGTCGTGGTGGGTTTGGCCGAAAAGCCGAAGCCGGGCAGCGACGGACAAACAATGTGAAAGGCATCGGCGGCGCTGCCGCCATAAGCGGTCGGATTGGTGAGCGGCTCGATCACCTTGTGGAATTCGACGACTGAACCCGGCCAACCATGGGTGATGATCAGCGGCATGGCCTGCGCATGCGGCGAACGGACGTGCAGGAAATGAATATCGAGCCCGTCGATCCCGGTCGTGAACTGCGTAAAGCGATTGAGGCGCGCCTCGCGGGCGCGCCAGTCATGTTCCTCGGCCCAGTACCGGCAAATCTCCTTGATCCATTTCAACGGCGCGCCCTGGCTCCAGTCGTCGACCAATTCGGCCTCCGGCCAGCGTGTATTCCGCAACCGCGACTTCAGATCGTCGAGCACATCGTCGCCGACCGAGATGCGATAGGGTTTGATTTCAGCGCTCATGGAGAATTCTCACAATGCCTGATGGCAAGCTGCAATTGCATCCTGCCGATTTTATGTGCGTGACATTACGCAGACGCGTCAGCTTGATGCAAATTGACGGGCTGGTCGAGACGTTCCGGAGTCCTGTTGCGGGATCCTCCCTTGACCTCGCGGCAGTTGTGCGGCGCCTGGCGCGTCAGGGCGCCAGCCGGTGCTTGAAGAAGCCCAAGATCTCGTCGCGGGCTGCGATGGTCGGCTGGCCGGCTTCGTCGATCAGGTGGGCGGTCACGACACTATGCGGCGTGGTGACGTAGCGCTCGAAAAACTCGGGAACATCGGTGTTCGCCGCGTTGTCGGGAAGCACCCGGCCGATGAAACGGTCGCCGAGCGCCGCCTGATAGGCCGCAAAGCGCTGCGCCATGCAAAATTTGTCGCCCTCGAAGCGATAGGCCAGCACGGTCAGATCTTCCCGATCGAGCCGTTCGCGGACGGCCTTGATTTCGTCCGGCGCGATTTCGATGCCTGCCGGATCGTTCAGCGGCAGTGACGGCTGGGACAGGACCGGCGCCAGCATCGATGGCTCCAGCATCATCGTCAGCGCAAAATTTCCGGTAAAACACATCCCGATGGCGCCGACGCCGGGACCGCCGCACTCCCCATGCGCAAATCTCGCTAGCGACCGCAGCCACTGCGTCACCGGGCTTGATTGATTGGCGGCCAAGGCCCGGAACTCAGCGCTGACACAGGCGCGTTGAAAGACTGCGGTGCCCTCTTCCACATTGGGAACAGCGCCATCGCGACCGAACAGCGAAGGCATGTAGACCGTGAACCCGGCGTCGCGCACCCAACGGGCGAAACGCGCCACATGAGGACTGATGCCGGGCATCTCGGTCATCACGATCACCGCCGGCCCACTGCCGGCGACATGCACCGCCTTGGTGATGCCATCGAGTGCAATCTCGCGGCGCTTGAAATCCTCGAGCGGGTCATCCTGCTTCATGGATCGTTTCGGCATCTGGCCTCACTCCCTGCGCGCGCAACGATCGGCGCCGCCTGAACTAGCGACGCCGCGTCAGCCTTGATGCCGATCATTGCGATTCCGCGCCGGATTGCCTAGTGTCAAAAATGACATTGATCGGGGATTTTTGGACATGACCAAGGTGACGGTCGTTGAAATCGAGGGCTGCCTGGCTTCCGGCGCCGCCATCACCCATGACGTGATGGCGACTGCCAACCAGATCAGCAAGACGGCCAAACGTACCTTACCGTTCGACGTCACGACGGTGCGCTTGGGCCCGCGCCGAAAACGAGAAAGGCTGCGTGGCGCCGACCTCGTCATTGTCCCGGGTCTTGGCCTTGGAGTTGCGTCAGCAGACGAACTCGACGCGAAACTGAAGAGCCCGGCCTGCCGGCATGCTTACGACATGCTGATTCAATCGTTCGAAGCCGGCGCCGCGCTCGCCGCGGCGTGCGCAAGTACTTTCCTGCTCGCGGAAACCGGATTGCTGGACGGCCGGCGGGCGACCACGACATGGTGGCTCGGCCCGCTGTTCCGCGAGCGCTATCCGATGGTCGAACTGGCGAGCGACCGGATTGTCGTGCCCGATTGGCCAATTGCGACCGGCGGCGCGGCGATGGCGCAGATGGACTTGATGCTGGCGATTGTGGGCAAGTTTGCCGGACCGAAGCTGGCCAACGCCTGCGCCAATTATCTGCTGCTGGATGAACGGCGCTCCCAGGTGCCGTTCATGGCGATCAATTATCTGGCGAGCCAGGACCCGAAAATCGCAAAGGCGGAAAAATGGGTGCGGGAAAATATCGCGCGCGATTTTGCGATGGAGGAACTCGCCGAGGCCGTCGCGCTCGCGCCGCGCACATTTGCCCGGCGCATCGCGGCGACCTGCGGCGTCTCGCCTATTCAGTTCGTTCAACGCATCCGGCTTGAGACCGCAAGATATCTGCTTGAGACCACGCGCCTGTCGGTCGATCAGATTTCCCGGCAAGTAGGCTATGCGGAGCCGTCCACGCTTCGCCGCCTGATCCGGCGCGATACCAAACATTCCCCCGCGCATTTCCGGCCTGCGGCCTGAATCATCGCCCGCGGAGATTCCTTGCGATCGTCTTGCCGATAAGTTCGGCACCGGCATCGATTTCGGTTTCATTCCAGGCGGCGAATCCAAGAAACAGCCCGTGCTCGGCGGTCTTTCCGGTAAAATGACGGGAAAGCGGCCGCGCCGTTACTCCAATCCTCGCCAGATCAGCCACGAGACGGCAGTCATCTGATCCCGGTTCCAGCCGGGCGAGAAGCTGCATGCCGCCGGCCGGCGGCGTGATCGCGAGCTTGCTTCCGGCCGCTGAAGCCAGCGCATGCGTCAGGTGGTCACGGCGGCCGCGATAGATGCGGGTCATCCGGCGAATATGGGCTGCGAAATCGCCGTCGCCGATAAACTCCGCCAGCGCGAGCTGCATCGCACCCATCACCATTTGGCCGGTATGCCGCTGCATCCTCTCGAATGTTTCAACGAGGCTGTCGGGCACGATCGCGTAGCCCACGCGGATATCCGGCAACATCGGTTTCGAGAAGGTCCCGACATAGAAGACGTTGCTGGCCGTATCGATGCCCTGCAACGCGACCACCGGCCGGCCGTCGAAATGAAACTCGCTGTCGTAGTCGTCCTCGATGATCGCCGCGCCCGCTTCCGCGGCGAATGCCAACAGTTCCTGCCGGCGCTTGATCGGCATCAGCCTGCCCGTCGGGTATTGATGCGAGGGTGTGCAGAAAATCAGCCGCGGACGATCGGTCCGCCCCGCCAGGCGCAACCCGCTCCGATCCAGCGTCATTCCCTTGACCCGTGCACCGGTCGCCTCAAGCGCCACGCGCGCGCCGCCATATCCCGGGCTTTCGATCCACGCCAGATCGCCCTCATTGAGCAGGACCCGCGATATCAATTCGATGGCAGCCTGGGCCGACGACGTAATGATCAGCCTGCGCGCGTCGGCCTTGACGCCGCGATGCTCCACGAGATGGCTGAGCAACGCCGATCGAAGAGCCGGATGGTTGGCCCTGATTCCCGCCGCATGCCTGCTGCGGGCCGCGCGGCGCAGACAGCGCGCCCACACCTCGTGTGGAAACTCGCGGGCATCGGCGAGCCCCGGAGCAAATGGCCGCGGACTCCCTCCTTCGTTCGTGAAGTGCCAGTCCGACCGGCTGACCTGCCTCGCCCAACGGGAGACCCGCATGAAGCCGGAACGCTCATGATCCGGAGATTGATCACCGGAGACCAGCTGCATTTTCTCGACCGCCGCGACCACCGGCCGGCGTCCGCGTGCGACGACGATGTAACCTTCCACCGCCAGCTGATCGATGACAGTTGAGACCGTGTTTCGCGAGACCCCGAAATCTTCCGCCAGCCCCCGGCTGGACGGCAGCCGGTATCCCCGCGGCAAGGCGCCCGACAGGATTGCGGTGCGCAGGCGATCGTAGATCTGGCGCGCCAGGCGACCGCCATCCTGCGGGACGAACCTCAGATCGATCGTTCCGGAGAGGAGATTGGACAAAACTGGCTCCATGATTTTTATGAAAATGGACCTATCAATCATGCCAGTCAAGGTTATGGTTTGTGCAGCCCAGCCAATAGGGATCATCATGCAGACCCATCTGTCGCGCCGCGGCGCATTCCTGCTGTTCGCGGTGATCGTGATCGCCTGGGGCCTGAACTGGACGATTACCAAGACCCTCGTCCAAAGCGTCACGCCGCTATGGACGACGGCATTCCGTTCCGGCATCGCCACGGTGGCGCTGGCCGCGCTTCTTTTCGCACGCGGCGAGATGATCGTGCCGCGCCGCGGCGACCTGCCGGTGGTGTTCGTCACGTCGATATTCCATCTGGTGGCGTTTTCGGCGCTGGTCGCCTACGGCCTGCAGTTCGCCGCCGTCGGCCGTTCGATCGTCCTCGGCTACACGACGCCGCTCTGGGTCATGCCGGCCGCCTGGCTGTTTCTGGGTGAGCGAATGACACCATCGCGCTCGCTGGGAATGGCGCTTGGTCTGGCTGGCCTTACCGTCATGTTCAATCCGCTTGCCTTCAATTGGGCCGACGTCAACACGCTGGCCGGAAGCGGCGCCATATTGCTGGCCGCCCTGTGTTGGGCAGTCAGCATTGTGTATGTGCGCGCCCATCGCTGGATATCAACGCCGTTTCAGCTCGTCTTCTGGCAGATGCTGCTGGCCACGGTGGTGGTCTCCGTGTTGGCGCTTCTCAAGGACGGCGTGCCGCATCCGACATGGAGTGCTCAGCTGGTTGGGCTGTTTCTGTTCAGCGGGATCATCGGAACCGCACTGGCCAATTGGGCAATGTCGACTGCCAATCGCAGCTTGCCCGCCGTCGTCACATCGCTCGGGCTGCTCGCGACACCCGTCGTCGGGGTCGCAAGTTCAGCGATCATTCTTGGTGAAGTGGTCACGACCGACCTGGTGGTCGCGATGCTTCTGATCCTGGGAGGCATCGCCATCGGAACGATCCCCCGCAGGGAAAAGGCTCCGGCGCAAAAGCACGCACCCCTAGTCGTGGAGTCGTAGATCCCGCCATTCGGGCGGCAAGGCCGCGCGAACACATTCGGCCGGCGCAACTACACTGACGGGGCGAGCCGCCTGAGCGATTGCACTGGACCCATTCCGGGGCAAACGTTCGGCGGCAGTTGCGATGACAAGCAACGCCAGAATGGCGGCAACACCGCCCAGCGCTGGATTGAGCCACGCCAGCAGATCATTCAACCGAACGAGCCAATATGGAGCCATGTTCGTCAGCCCGACAATCGTGAATCGACGATGTCATCGTCGTCCGGCGCCATCGCGAATGCAATCTGGGAAGTCCGAACCGTGCCTTCGGCGAGTTCGAAGGCTGCTGGCAATACGGTGCAGGACAACGCATGGTTGACATTCATGCTGATCCTGTAATTCTCCATCAGCGACCAATAAGATCTTGCGAAAGCAAGACTGATGCCAGGGATGAGGAAACGCAGCATGGGGCCATTCAGTCGTCGCGCTATTCTTGTCGCCTTCAGCGCCTTCCTGTTCGGCGGCACCGCCACGGCGCAGGATTATCCATCCCGCCCCGTCAAGATCGTCGTACCGTTTCCAGCCGGCGGCTCCAACGACATCATCGCCCGCATCCTGGCGCAAAAACTTGGCGAGAGGACCGGCCAGACATTCCTGATCGAAAATCGCGCCGGCGCCGGCGGAAATATCGGCGCGGATGCGGTCGCGACTTCGGAGCCGGACGGGCACACGCTGCTGCTGACGGCGCCGCCGCCGCTTACGATCAACGCAGCGCTCTACAAGAACCTGCCTTACGATCCGGCAAAGGCGTTCGCTCCGGTGGCGCTGGTCGCCTCGGTACCGATCGTGCTTGCGGTGCATCCGTCGGTCGAAGCCAGCAACGTCAGGGAACTCATCGCGCTCGCCAAGGCAAAACCGGGCACCATCAACTTCGGATCGTCGGGCAACGGCTCGACCAATCATCTCGCGGGCGAATTGCTGAAGAGCATGACCGGCATCAATATCGTTCACCTCCCCTACAGGGGCGCGGCACCCGCCATGAACGATCTCATCGCGGGGCACATCCCCATGATGTTCGACAATATCCCCGCGGTGCTGCCGCAGGTTCAGGCCAAGACCATCAAGGCGATTGCGGTGGCGGGCGCCAAACGCGCGAACGCCCTTCCCGATGTGCCGACGGTCGCAGAATCCGGCGTGCCCGGCTTCGAAGCCTCCGCATGGTTCGCCCTGGTGGCGCCGGCGAAAACGCCAGCGCCGGTGCTTGCAAAGCTGGAGAGCGAGGTTGACGCGATCCTGAAAATGCCTGACGTGCAGAAGCGGTTCACCGAACTCGGCGCCGAGCCCGGCAACATTTCCGGTACCGCTTTCGCACAATTCCTCAGCGAGGAAACCGCGAAATGGACGAAGATCATCCAGTCGTCCGGCGCGACGGTGAACTAGGGCGTGAACCCATAGATTTCGGTGATGTCCGCTTTACTGCTAAAGCGACGTGGTGGCTGCAAGCGCGAGATGAACCTCGCCGGGATCTCCAGGCAGGGAGAGCATCAAGGGAAGTTAACGTCGGGTCGGCGACGTCCGATCGTCCCCCGACAACGGACATCGAAGCAATCGGCAGAGGACACCTACTTCCTGGTGGCTTTTAAGAGTTCTTCCGCCCTCCTGACACCGCTCTTTGCCTTGAGTGTCAGAGCTGTTGGTTGTGGGCTCCATTCGGAAACCAGTTTTTCTGCCTTCTCAAGTTCTGGTTTGGACAACATAGCAGCCATCTCATTCACATTTTTTTGGGGCGCCAGTTTTGAGAGTTTAAAATAGGCATACGATAACGACAAATCTCTTGGCGCTCCTTTTCCCGCAGAATACGAAATGGATAAACTATAGAGAGACTGGGGATGTCCCTGGTCGCCTGCCATCTTCCACCACTTCAGCGCCTCTTCTGAATTTCCTTGTTTGTCATACAGAATAGCAACATCGTGCTGGGCAAGCGCATAACCGGCTTTGGCAGAAACAAGTTTGTATTTTAATGCTTCATTTGTGTCAGACGTTACAACGCCCGCGCCTTGCCCGTCATAATAACAACCAAGCTTATAGGCTCCCAGCGGGTCATTAGACCCAGCGGATTTTTGAAACCACTCAAATGCCTGCCTCCGATCTTTTTGGGTGCCGATGCCATTATTGTGCATCATGCCAACATGGTATTGCGCCTCTGCATCTCCTTTATTGGCCAATGCGACCATCGCATTAAAGGAGTCCGCTTCATTTGCATTGGCAGGCATTGAAAGAACTAAGAGGCATGAAAAAGCTAGGGCCATAAATTTCATGTAATTTTCCCTTTGGTGGGATTCAAACTGACTGTCCGGTTCTAACTCGCAAGCGCAATCTGGAAGCCGGGTCAAACTTGCTCATGGGACCACGCCAAGTGTCTTCAGCTGAGCGTTGGCGGCCTCCCACTCGTTGAAACTGCGCGGGCAATCGCTTGCCGCCAGACGGAACAGGCGAGTTGCCTCATCTTTCAACCCCTTCGTCAATGAGAGCTCACCACTGTAAAAATTCGCCTCGCAGACTTGGCCCTTCTTCCTGGTGACGTCAGGATCGGCGGCGGCGGCAAGGACAGCAGCAGGCGTCATCTGGCCCAAGAAAAGTCTGATGACAGGCGCCGGCCAGACCTTCATGTCGATCCGGGAGCTGGTTTGCGCCAGACGGCTCGGGAGATTGTTTCGCTGACTGGCGATCTCGACCCACAGCGCCAGATAGGCATTGTCCGGCGCTAGCGCACTTGCCTGGTCGAGATCGGCCAGCGCCTTTTCGACCGAGCCGGCAAAGAGATATGAACGCCCGCGGGCAAAGTAGGCCAGGGGAGACTTCGGATTGAGCCGGATCGCCTCATTGTAGTCGGTGATAGCGCGGCCGAGGTCGCCCTTGGCGTGATAAGTAACACCTCGGCCGACGAAAGCCTTGACTGACTTTGGATCGAGCCGGATCGCCGCGTTGTGGTCGGCGATGGCGCGGTCGTAGTCGCCCCTGGCGCGATAAGCGTTACCTCGACTGTTGAAGACGCTGGCATCTTCGGGATCGATCCGGATCGCCTCATCGAAGTCGGCGATGGCGCGGTCGTTATCGCCCTTGTCGTGGTAGGTGCTACCCCGATTTTGGAAGGCCCTGGCCAATTTGGGATCGAGCCGGATCGCCTCATTGAAGTCGGCGATGGCGCGGTCGTTGTCGCCCTTGGCGTTGTAGGCGTTGCCTCGATTGTTGAAGGCCATGGTGAATTTTGGATCGAGCCGGATCGCCTCATTCAAGTCGGCGATGGCGCGGTCGTTGTCGCCCTGTTCGTTGTAAGCGGCACCTCGATTGTTGAAGGCCATGGCCAATTTCGAATCGAGCCGGATCGCCTCATTCAGGTCGGCGATGGCGCGGTCGTTGTCGCCCCTGGCGCGATAAGCGACAGCTCGATTGTTGTAGTAAGCCGCCAGATCGCGCCCTTTCGATTTCCCCGACTTGATGCCCCGGGTACAGTCAGCGATCGCAGCCTCGGGGTCCTGCGCAGAATCACACTGGTCAGCGGCGGCTGAATAACCCAGGAATGCGGCTGAATAACCCAGGAATATCGTAGCGGCAAAGAGCGCGCTCCAGAATCTCCAATCCGTCGGCCTCATGCCATTTCCCCTGGGCGAACTTTGAAATCCTGGGGTTTGTATCGGAATTTGGCGTTCTGGTTCACATTCAGCCAGACAAAGTCACTTACTATTGGGTCTATCGCGTCGATTTTGGCAAGTCGGCGGCATGTCCGGTTTGCGGCTAACCCCGGAAGTCAGCCGTCATCAAACCCGCTGTAGTCCTGCGCGCTAATGAAACCACGCCCTGTAGGTACCCGAAACTGGGTCGCCTAAACGCCGAGATAGGCACGCTGGACGTAGTCACTTTTGGCGAGTTCCGCACCGGGCCCACTGAGCGCGATCCGGCCGTTCTCCAGCACGTATGCGTAGTGGCAGAGCCGGAGCGCAAGGTTCGCATTCTGCTCGACCAGCACGATCGACAGTCCCTGCTCCCGGTTGATTGTCTCGATCAAGCGGCCGATCTCCTGCACCATGATTGGCGCAAGCCCGAGCGACGGCTCGTCCAGCAACAGCACCTTCGGCGCCGCCATCAACGCCCGCGCAATCGCCAGCATCTGCTGCTCGCCGCCGGACAGCAGGCCTGCCATCTGGTCGCGGCGCTGCCTGAGTTTTGGAAAGAAGCCGAACATCCGTTCCACGGAAGCATGCAGGCTGCTGCCTTGCGGCTGCAAATACCCGCCCACGAGCAGATTGTCGTGGACGGTCATCCGCGGGAACACGCGGCGTCCCTCCGGCGACAACGCAATGCCTTGCGAGACGATATCCGGCGGTGACATCTTGTCGATCCGCACACCACCAAAACTGATCTCGCCCTGGCTCGGCGATCGCAATCCCATGATCGCCCGCAACGTGCTGGTCTTGCCGGCGCCGTTGCTGCCCACCAGCGAGACGATCTGCGCCGGCGCGACATCGAGGCTGATGCCAGAGATGGCAACCCGATGGCCGTATTCGACGTGAATGTCACGTACCTGAAGCGCTTTGCTCATGCTGCTTCCTCGGCGCCGAGATAGGCCTGTATGACGCTGCGATTGGCGCGGATTTCCGCGGGAACTCCTTCGGCAATCTTCTCGCCGTGGTCCAGCACGACGAGCCGGTCGCACAACCCCATCACCAGCCGCATGTGGTGCTCGACCAGCAGCACCGAGATGTTCTCCGTCTTGTGCAGTTCCTTGATCAACCGGCCGAAATCGGCGGCTTCTTCCGGGTTCAATCCCGCCACCGGTTCATCGAGCATCAGCAGCTTGGGACGCGCGGCAAGCGCGATGGCAACGCCGAGGCGGCGCTGACCGCCATAGGACAGTTCTCCAGCGCGGCGCTGACGGAACTGGAGCAACGACAGGCGTTCAAGCAAAAGCTCGCACCGGCTTCGGGTCGCCGACAGCGCCGCACGTGCGGCGCGGGTGTTGAAAATCGAACCCAGCATCGAGACCGGCGTGGTCGCAAACGCGCCACGCATGACATTCTCGATGACCGTGGCATCCGGGAAAATCGTCGTGGCCTGAAACGTCCGCACCAATCCCTCGCTGACGATCGCGCTCGGCTTCTTGCCGACAATGCTGCGCTGCTCGAAGCGAATGGCGCCCGCCGACGGCGACATGACCCCGCTGACGACATTAAAGCAGGTTGTCTTTCCGGCGCCGTTGGGGCCGATCAACCCGACAATCTCACCTGACTTGATCGAGAACGAAACGTCCTTCAGCGCATTCAGGCCGCCGAACCGCCGGCTGATCGCATCCACTTCCAGTAATGCATCGCTCATTTCGGCGTCTCCGTCTCCGAGCCCTTGCTGAAGAAGGATCGTCCGATCGAGACGAGACCGTTCGGGATGAACAGCAATACGCAAAGCAGTATCACGCCGTAGATAATGTGCTGCGCACCGACGAAGCCGCGCAGCAGCTCCGGCAGGGGCGTCAGGAACAAAGCGCCAAGGACGCCGCCGACCATCGTGTGACGCCCGCCGACGACGAGCATGGTGATGTACGCGATCGAGTCGTTGAACGTGAAACTGTCCGGCGACAAAAAGCGGATATAGTGGACCATCGCCGCACCGGCGGCTCCTGCAATGCCGCTACCCAGCGCAAAGGCCACGATCTGGTAATGGCTCACATCGATGCCGCTTGATTCGGCGAGGCGCACGTTCTCCGCGATGGAACGGAACGCCCGGCCGTATTGCGAGCGCATCAGGGCCCAGACGAACGTCACGACGATAATGAAGGCGGCGAGTGCGAAATAGTAGAAGCGCAGGCGCGTCGAGAGCGGAAGGCCGAAAATAGATATCGCGGGAATCCCGAGCAGCCCGTTGGCGCCGTGGGTGACACTTTCCCAGTTCAGCACGATCAGCGTGAAAACCTGTCCCGCCAGAAACGTCACCAGCACGAAATAGACGCCGCGCAGCCGAAGCAAGACCTTGCCGAGCAGCACCGCCGCCAGCCCCGTCACAAGCCCCGCCAGCACGATGCCGAGGATCGGAGGAAGCTTGAAGCTCAGCGCGGCCAGGGCCGAGACGTAGGCACCGGCGGCCACGAACGCCGCGTGTCCGAGCGATATCTGCCCGACCGACGCAATCAGGCCCAGACTGACCGCGAAGATCGAGTTGAGCAGCATCAGGTTCGCCAGATGGATGTAGAACTGGTTTGTCGTGAGCTGCGGCAGCACGAGAGCCGCCGCGAGCACGACGGCCAGCGCGATACCTGCCAGCAAACGGCGACGTGGCGCGAGGCGCGGCTCATCGCGGCCCATCGTGGCGGTGGATGATCCCTCCAAATCAGGCCTCCCTTTGTCCCAAAAGGCCGGCGGGCCGAACCAGCAAGATCAGAATGACCAGCAGAAGCTGCAGAATGTCGGACACCAGCGATCCGAAGATCGTGGCGGTGAAGCTCTCGATCATGCCGAGCAGAAGGCCGCCGACCACCGCGCCCGGGACCGAGCCAAGACCGCCGAGAATGACGACCACGAAGGCCTTGAGCATCGGCGTGAGGCCGACAAAGGGCGAGACCGAGAACACCGGCCCCATCAGCGCCCCGGCCAGCGCCGCGAGCGCGACGCTCATGCCGAAGGCCAGCGGATAGATGTAGTTGACGCGGATGCCCTGGATCAGCGCGGTCTCGGTATCCTGGGCGACCGCCCGCATCGCCCGCCCCAGCCGCGTTCGCTGCATGAAAAGCCAGAACGCGGTAAAGATCAGCGCGGCTGCTGCGATGACGACAAGCCGCGACCAGGGAAAACTGAAGGGACCGATCGCCAGCGTGCCCGTCACGATATCGGGCATCGCGCGCGGCTGGGGTCCCCACAGCAGGACGGCGCCGTTCTGGATGATCACCGAGATCGCAAGCGTCGCGATCATCCCCGACATCTCATCCGAACGAAACGGCTGGATCAACGTGCGTTCGACCAGCATGCCGAGAATGCCGATCGTCAGCGCCGCGATCAAAAGGCAGACGACGAACGGGATCTCCCAATAGACGTAGGTGAAGAATCCCGTAAAGGCGCCGAGCATATAGAATTCGCCATGCGCGAAATTGACCACGCGCATGATCCCGAACACCAGCGTGAAACCGACCGCCATCAGCATGTACATCGCGCCGATGACGAGACCGTTCAGCACAGCCTGCGCAAGAAGTATCGAATAGTCCAAACCCATTCTCCCGCGTCAGGCGGCGTCCATTTTCCCGGAGATGCCTGCGACGTTCATTCACAGACCTTGGGCGTGCACTTGGCCACGACCTGCGCCGCGCCGCCCTTGAGCAGCGCCACGTAGAATGGCGCGTCGAGCTGCTGGTTCGATTTCCACTGCGCTTCGCCGATCCAGTTCACCTTGCCGAGCACGGTTTCGAAATCCTTCAGGCCAAGCAACGCTTCGCGTACCTTGTCGCTATCCGTCACCGTTCCCGACTTCTGCATCGCAGCGAACGCCATCTGCACGTTGGCGTAGAAGAACGGGCTGAAGGCGTTCAGCGGCGTCTTGTACTTTGTCTCGAAGCGCTTGGTGTACTCCTGGATCGCCGGGGAATCCGTATTGATCGGCTGATGGACGTAGACGTTCTCGGTGGCATCCTTGCCGGCAACCTTCAGGATATCGGCGGTGGCGTCGCCGCCGGTCCGGATGATCGGCCCCTTGAAGCCAAGTTCACGAAGCTGCTTGACCAGCAATCCCGCGGTCTGCGGCGCGTTGCCGTTGAGTTCAAAGGCATCGATGCCCTTCGCCAGCACGCGGGTCAGCAGCGGCACGAAATCGACGCGCTCGCGCTCGAAGAACTCCTTGGCAACGAATTTGGCACCGACCGCCTCATAGGCAGCTTCGTTGGCGGCTCCGACCTGCTGACCGGACTCGTCGTTCGGGAACAAGCCGCCGATCTTCCTGGCGCCCAACTTCTGCACCACCCACTTGATTTGCGGATCGGAGAACACGTCCGACGGGATCACCGGACGGAAGCTGTACTTGTATTCGGCCGACAGCGCCTTCGGGGTGAAGGCCATGGTCATGGTGATGACCTTGTTTTCCGTGCTGACGGGAAGAAGCGCCAGCGCCGGCGCCGATCCGAGCGGACCGACCACGAACTTGATGCTGTCGTCGAACACCATGCGGTTGAACGCGGTCAGCGCGTCCGCCGCCTTGTAGTGGTCGTCATAGGCGACGATCTCGACCTTGTACTTCTTGCCGCCGACCTCCAGTCCGCCCTTGCTGTTGACGTCTTCAGCGGCGAGTTCGGCCGCGCCCTGCATCGCCATCCCCCACGCGGTTCCGGCGCCGGAAAGCGTCGCCAGAACGCCGAGCTTCAACGTCTGCGCCGAAGCCGAGTATGAGGAAACAGCGCAAGCCGTCGAAAGAAGCGCGACCTTCAAAAATCCACGCATGGCTACCTCCCTGGTGTCGGGGAGCAGCTTGCTGCCAACCCCTCTCGATTTTTCTGTTGCTTTCGTCCGCGGCCCTGTCGGGCGACGGGATGGCGGAACCTATCTTAGGGAATTGACTAAAGTCAACTGTTGACAGTTTGAGGCCCATGCAGGAAACATTCCTGACCGCCGCCCGTTCGGGCGACGACGCAAGCAGGCATGACGGATATGATCAGGAACGAAACAGACCAGGCGGGAGCCAAATGACATATCTCGTCGCCAGTGACCTGCCGACGCTGGCCGCCGGCGAGCGCTTCCGGAAACTATTGCAGCGTCCCGGCATCCTGCAGATTCCCGGAGCCCATTGCGGCCTCGCCGCGTTGCAGGCCAAGGCCGCGCAGTTTGAAGCACTGTATCTGTCGGGAGCGGCGATGTCCGCGTCGATGGGGCTTCCGGACCTCGGCATCCTCACGATCGACGACGTCTGCTTCTTCGTCCGGCAGGTTTCCCGCGCGTCGCAACTTCCCGTGCTGGTGGATGGCGATACCGGCTTTGGCGAAGCACTGAACGTGATGAACATGGTGCGGGCGTTCGAAGACGCGGGTGCTGCGGCCGTCCAGATCGAGGATCAGATCCTGCCGAAGAAGTGCGGCCATCTCAACGACAAGAAGCTGATCGCGCCGGAGGATATGGCGGCCAAAATCGCGGCCGCCGCCAAGGCGCGGCGGCATCTCTACATCGTGGCCCGCACCGATGCGGCCGCGGATGAAGGGCTCGACAGCGCCATCAACCGGGCCCGGCTGTATGTCGAAGCCGGCGCTGACGCGATCTTCCCTGAGGCGCTGCATGACCCGGAAGCGTTCCGCAAATTTTCCGAGACCATCAAGGTGCCGCTGCTGGCCAATATGACCGAGTTTGGACGAACGCCGTTCATGACGGCGTCCGAGTTCGAGGCGCTCGGCTACAAGATGGTGATCTGGCCGGTCAGCGCGCTTCGCGTGGCCGCAAAGGCGCAGGCCGAACTGTATGACGGCATCCGCAAAGATGGCGGCACCCACCGCCTGATAGATCGCATGCAAACGCGGGCCGAACTATACGCGACCATCGGTTATCACGAATATGAGGCCCTCGATTCATCGATCATCACGTCGATCACGCCCGAAGGAATGCCGCAAAAGCAAACCGGTCGATGAAAGCGGCGGCTGGAGGCTATCTGCGCGACTGAACCGCGGCCTTGCTTTTGCCTGTCCACGCCGTACCTGCCTTCGGCTTCCGGACGGGCGGCGCGACTTCTTGCCGGGCGGCCGCTTCCCTCATCTGCTCCTCGACATACTGGCGGGCGTTGCTGATATGCAGCCGCATCTTGCGTTCGGCTTCCACGGAATCCCGCCGCATTAGCGCAGCGACGATGTCCTTGTGCTCACGCAGAGCCTGTTTGGCGCGTCCCGGTTTTGTACTCGATTTGTAGCGGTAGACCCGAAGCAGATAATAGAGGTCTTCGCACAGCATCTGGACCAGCCGTGCATTGCGGCTGCCCTTGACGATGCGAAAGTGGAAATCGAAGTCCTTCGACTCCTGATAATAGCCGGTGCCTTCCTGGACGCTTTTCTGCTGCTGGTGCTGGTCCAGCAGCTCGGAAAGCGCCTCCAGCTCATCATCCGTCATATGCTGGGCCGCGAGCCCGCAGGCCATCCCTTCCAGCGCTTCGCGAACCTGCAGCACTTCATACAGATCGCCCGGCGACAGGCTTGCGACGCGGACGCCGATGTTGGGTGTCCGCTGCAGCAGCTTTCGGCCTTCGAGCCGGCGGATGGCTTCGCGCAATGGACCCCGGCTGACGCCGAGCGAGGCGGCAAGCGCCTGCTCGCTGATCTTGCTGCCCGGCTGCAGGTCTCCGCTCATGATCGCCGCCTCGATCCGCTCGGCGAGCGCATCCACCAGCGACTGGGCAGAGACCTTGTTGCTCAAGATGCCGTTCATGAAAGCCTTTCGATACCGCTCCCGTGGGAGCCCGCACAGACGCCTGCCGGCTCGCTCTCAGCCAAGCCCTTGTACTTACTAGAGCCTTTTCCGTTCCGATGGAATCGGAACGGGGCTCTAATTCTTGTTTTGACGCGTTTTCTTGACGCGAACCGGTGTCCACTTCGCTGGAAAACGCTCTAGTATGTCCCTTCGTGAAGGACAATCAATCGTGGAAACCTGCGTTCCCGCAACTGTATACAACTAAGCGATGGCCGTTCGATAAACCACATTGCCTTCGAACAGGCGGCGGGCGCTGCGGTAGACCGCGCCATAGTCCGCCTTCACCGCGCCGGAGCCGGCAGGCGAAACGCCGGCGTCGACCAGCGTGACGCCCGACGGATGCGCGATACGAATGGGTCCGTTCGCCTTGCACAGTTCGGCCGGAATGCTGCCGGGAATGCGCGACGCCACCGCAAGGCAAATCGCTCCGGTAATCGGCGTGGCGCGATGCGGCAGCCCTACCGAGATCATCCGCACCCAGATGTCGGCATCCGCCGGCGCGAGTTCACGCCCCGACAGCGTTCGTCCGGCCCGCGGGCCCGTTACCATCGCGACCTTGGGAATACCGGTCATCCGCCGCGCCTGATCGAGATCCGGTGCAATCCCCATTTTGACCGATGCCGCGCAGCGGATCGCTTCCATGCGCTGCAGAAAGACGGAATCATTGTCGAGCACGTCAGGCAGTTCATCGCCGGATTTTCCGACCGCGCTTGCCGCAACAAAGACGCAGGGGTTTGCGGCATCGACGCAGGAGGCCTTCACGCTTTCCCCGCCGCCGATGTCGAGATCGTCAACCGCGTTTCCGGTCGGCAGCAGCTTGCCGGTCCGCGCGCCGCCGGGCTCGAGGAACTCCAGCCGGATCGGCGCCGCCTTCCCGGCGATGCCATCGATCTCGATATCGCCGGTGGCGGCCAGCGAACCATCCTCGACCGGAAAGCGCGCAACGATGATCTTCGAGGTATTGGTGTTGTGAATGCGGACCGTGGCTTCGCCATTGGCTGGCGCCGTCACCAGCCCTTCGTCGAACGCGAACGGCCCGACCGCCGAGGACATGTTGCCGCAATTGGCGCCATAGTCGACAAAAGTGTCGCGCACACCGATCTGCGCGAAGGTGTAGTCGACATCCGCATCCGGCCGGCTCGGCGGGCCGATGATGCAAATCTTCGACAGCGACGAGATTCCACCGCCCATGCCGTCGAGTTGCCGGCCATTGGGGTCGGGCGAGCCCATGACCTCCAGAAAGATAGAGTCCCAAGCCTTCGGGTCGGCCGGCAGATCGTCCCTTCGGAACATCACCGCCTTGGAAGTGCCGCCCCGCATGAACACCGCACGAAGTCGAGCATTTGCCATGGCCGATCCTTGTCCTTATTTCAGCGGCTCGGCATCCAGGCGGATGATGTCTGCCGGACCGCCCGGCTGCGCCGGATAGCGTTGTAGCACGAGCGGGTCATGGCCGGGCACGATGTGCGCCAGCGACGACGCCTGCCGGCGCATCGCGTCATAACCTTCGAGCGTCTCGCTGACGTCGACCACGACCGGGAAAGGCCGGTACTGTTCGAAATTCGCATAATAGTGCGACGCGTCCGAGGCGAGTACGACCCATCCGCGCCGGGTTCGGACGCGCACAAACTGCAGACCGCGCGAATGACCGCCGACCAGATGCACCGTGACACCATCGGCAATCTCGCTCGCGCCATTATGAAACTTCACGCGGCCTTGGAACAGTTTGCCCACCATCGCGGTGACGTCGTCAGCCTCAAACGGATGCCGCAAACTGGAATGGCACATGCACCGGCCGGTGCAGTATTCCATTTCGCGCTCCTGGATGTGATAGCGCGCGTTCGGAAATATCTCGTGATTGCCGGCGTGGTCGTAATGCATATGAGTCAGTACGACGTCCTTGACACCGGCAAGATCGACGCCCGCAACCTTCAGGCCTTCCGCAACCGGGCGCGTTATCTTGCGCGCGCGGCGCTTGGCCATGTCAGCATCGAAGCCGGTATCGACGATGATGGTCTGGCCGTCGCCCTTCAGCACCCAGACGAAGAAATCCATCGGCATCGGCCCGTCATGCGCATCGCCACCGAGGAAATTTTCCGAAATGCGCCGTTCGGCATTATGGGCGTAACGAACCGCGAGAATCTCGTATTCCGACATGCGCTCCCCTTAGCTTGCTGGAGTGTCCTGCGCCTTGCGCCATTCCAGCAGCCGGCGGATGCCCTCCTCGATGGAAACCTCGGGCTTCCAGCCCAGCATCTTCTCGGCTTTGGCGATGCTGAAATCGAGCTGCTTGGTCACGCTCGATCGCACGCTCGAAGTAGCCGATTTGTAGACCGGCTTGAGGTCGCTGCCGGTGAACTTCAGCAACAGCGCCACCACCTGATTGAGATCGGTCGCAACACCCGATGCGACTGTAAAGCTCTCAGCCGTGATATCGCACGCCATCGCCATCACGTTGGCGCGGGCGACGTCGGCAACGTGAACATAGTCATGCACCTCGCTGCCGTCGTCCGGAATCACCGGCGGCTCACCGCGCATGATGCGGTCGTAATTCTCCATGATGTAGAGCGCATTGACGCCGCGATAGTGCTGTCGTTCGCCGTAAACCGTTGCGTATCGCAGCGCGATTCCCTGGATGCCGTGCTTGGCGCTGTACAGACGGCAGAGATTTTCGCCGATCAGCTTGGTGCACGCGTACAGCGCTGTGGCGGGCTGGAATGTGCCGAGCTGCGCCGGGGCGGACTCGTCGATCAGGCCCGGCGCCGGATCGCCGTAGACCGCGATCGACGACGAAAACACCACCTTCCTGACGTTGCGGTAGCGGCACGCCTCGAAGATGTTGACCTGTCCCTCGACATTGACGGCAAGCCCAAGGCTCGGATTCTGGCTGAGCGGCAACGTCAGGAAACCGGCGATCGCGAACACGCCGTCGCAGTCTTCGAAGGCGTCATAGAGTTCGTTGATGCGCAGGATATCGCCGCGCACGAGCTTTACTCTGGGGTCTCCCAATAGCGACCGGACGGTATCGGGACTACCGAGCGCGTAGTTGTCGAGCAGCACGACTTCCCGCGCACCCTGGCTCAGCAATTGTTCCGCGACATGCGATCCGATCAGGCTGGCGCCGCCGGTCACGACAAATTTTCCTTGGGCGATCTTCATGGATGCTCACACATCGCGGCAAACTGCACAGGCTGTCTCAAGTCTCGCTCCCATTGATCATCTGTTGGACCGATGCAGGCCGGTGGCCGCGAGCATCGCGGCGGTGCCCGACCGAATTGCACGGACGCTACCGCCCTCGCCCCAAACTGTCTACAGTTTTCATCATGCGGCACCGGTGCACGCCGTTGCACCGCCTGCGGGGCTGCGCCGTCGCCTTGGCACCGGCACCTCTGTATAGAGTCGAGCGATGAGTCTGCTTCAGCGACAGCTCGGCACGACCTCGCAACAAAAGAATCGGGAGAACGACATGTCTGAGAAGGTCGCGGTCATCGGAATGGGGCAGATGGGATCGGGGATGGCAGGACGACTGAGGGAGTCCAACCTCGACGTCGTCGGCTATGACGTCAACGCCGATCAGCGCGCGCGCCTCACGAAGGACGGCTTTCGGATGGCATCGAGCATCGCGGAAGCGCTCGAGGGCCGCAACATCGTGCTGACCAGCCTGCCCGATCCGAAAGCCGTGACGGAAGCTTGGCTCGGCGCCGACGGCATCGTCGCCCATGCGGCCAAGGGCACCCTTTGCATCGAGCTGAGCACCATCGATCCGCAGACGATGCGGCAGGCCGCCGAGGCAGCGGTCGCCAAGGGAATCGCAGTGGTCGATTGTCCGGTCAGCGGCAGCCCCAACGAGGCGCGCGCCGGCAAGCTGATCCTGATTGCCGGTGGCGAGCGGGCCGACGTGACCCGGGCCGAGCCGATCCTCAAGCTGCTTGGCAACGAATGGAAATACACCGGCCCGGTCGGAACCGCGAAGGTCGTCAAGATCGTCAACAACATGATGTCGATGGGCAATGTCTTGGTCGCGGCGGAAGCCTTTGCGCTCGGCGTCGCCGCAGGCGTCGAGCCGGACAAGCTTTATGACGTGCTGTCGGTCAGCGGCGGCCGCTCGCATCACTTCACCAAGCGCTTTCCGAACGCGATCAAGGGAGATTTCTCGCCGGGATTCAAGATGGAGCTGGGCGAGAAGGACCTCGCGCTTGCGGTCGAACTCGGGCGAATGACGCGGATGCCGACGCCGTCGGCCTCTGCGACGCGCGAACTCTATGCCGTCGCACTGGCCGAGGGCTTTCGCGGCCAGGATATCGTGGCGCTGCTGAAGATGTATCAGAACTGGGCCAAGCCGGCCTGATAGTCAGGTCGTTGGAAGCCTCGCTCAAGGCACCCAGGTCGTCTCCTGAGCCTCATGAGCACCTCGCGGCGCGAAGACGACCTTCTTCGCCGGCGCCTTGTGCAATTCGCTGACTTCGAGCAGGCGCGTGACCTGTGCGATCTCGGTGACTTTTTCGAGGGTTTCAAGCCGCTCGAACAGCGGCGCGATCTGCTCACGGGGAAGGCTGCGCGCCGCGCAATCGTTGAACTTGTCCCATAGTTCGCTGCTGCTCATCGGATTGTCACCGCCACGACCGACGAGATTGTCGACGCGCCGCGAGAGGCGGGTACCGTCCTCGAGCGTCACAATGACTTCCGCGCCCCACTGGTCCTCGGCATCGTCGGCCATATCGGGGTGCGGGCTTGCGGTCGTGAGATCCAGCAGCCGTGTGATCTCCGGATCGAGATGCGCGTCGCCCTCAAAATCCTTCAGCCGAAGCACGCCATAGCGAAGCGCGCGCGCGACGACATACTGGACGCTGAACTTGGCTTGCAGCGACGTCTGCGGATGCGGATTGTTGGTATGGCGCAGGCGCCGGCCATGCGGCAGCACTTCGATGCGGCTGACGTCCGCGGCTTTGACCTTGTCCTCGCGCCGCAACTGGAGCGCCATGGCAATCGCGGGATGCGTGCTGCCGCAACAAGGGAATTGCTTGAGCGCGATCGATTTCGCCTCGATCTCCCACGGCGCGCCCCAGTTCTGAAAGAGCTTATCGGGGTCGAACGTGCCGGGCCCGTTGAAGACGTTGAGGAAGCCTTGTTGATGCTCGAACACGTCGGTGGCGGCGTCAAACCCTCCCTCGGCCAGCAGGGCCGCAAGCAGGCCGTTGCGGCAGCACTGACCAATGTGGAGCGGCTTGGTCATGGTGCCGAAATTGGCCTTGAGGCCACCTGCGAGCGAGGCCGCAATGCACAGCGCCATCGTCGTCCTGGCATGATCGAGCTTCATGAGATGGCAGGCGGCCGCCGCGGTGCCAAAAATGCCGAGCGTCGCCGTCGGATGCCAGCCCTTGTCGTAGTGATGAAAATTGACTGCCCGCGCCAGCCTGATCTCGACCTCGACGCCGATCACGTAGGCGGCAACGAGGTCTTCGCCGGTCCCGCCGCGCTCCTCTGCCAGCGCAAACAGCGTCGACACCAGCGGCACCGAATGGTGGCCGCCCATGATGCCGCTGAAATCGTCGAAATCGAGCGCGTGCGATGCGGTGCCGTTGATCAGCGCAGCATCGAGTGCGCTGGTGCGCCGCGCCGAGCCGAATATCAGCGCGGGTCCGGGCGCCGTCGCGACGCCCGGGGTCTTGAGCAGGATCTGCGTGCAGGGTTCCGGATAGCCGGCCAGGGTCACGCCGATCGCATCGAGGATGCAGGCTCTTGCCGACGCGACCGCTCCCTTTGTGAGCTGACGCTTCTCAAAGGCCAACACCCGCTCGGCCAGATGCTGGAGCAGCGTGGTTCCGGACGAAGCGTGCTCCGCCGAACCTGCCTTCGACGATGCAACAGACGCGTCACTCATGTCGGTTCTCCCGTGCAGACTTCAGTCCGCCGCTGCCGCGCTGCGCCCTGCAATCCGCCCGAACGTCGCGCCCGATACCAGACCGGTGCCCGCCGGATAATTGTCGTAGAACAGGCCGCCGACCATTTCGCCGCAGCAGAACAGGCCCTTGATCGGCCGCCAATCGGTGCCGATCACCTGCGCCGTCTCATTCACCTTCAGTCCGCCGAAGGTGAAGGTGATGCCGCCGGTGGCGCTGTAGGCGTAGAACGGCGGTTTTGCGATTCGAAGCGCCCAGTTGGTTTTCTCCAGCGCCAGCCCCTTGCTGGAAAGACCATCCTTCTTGGTCGGATCGAAGCCATCGTCCATCTCGCAAGCGCAGGCATTGTATTCGTCGAGCGTCTTCAGCGCCTGATCCCTGTCGTCGAAGTCGAGTTTTTCAATGAGATCTTCCAGAGTGTTGGCTGTGATCGGCTTGCTGGTCTGGTAGCGCGGCTCCAGCAGGTGAACGACCCTGGAGTCAAATATCTGCCAGGCCTTGGCGCCGGGTTCGGCCAGGATCGCGCGCCCGAACTTGGCATAGGTAAAGAGCGCACCGTCTTCGCCTTCATCGACGAAGCGCCGTCCCTTGCGGTTCAGCATGACGCCATAGACATAGCTCAGCCGGTTGCTGCGATCTGTGAGTTCGCGTGGTGCAAACTCGCCCCAATCCGCGCTGATCGGCGTGGCGTGGCAGCCGCTCCACTGTCCCCACGGCATGGCACCGATGTTCATCGCCATCCGCAAACCGTCGCCCTGGTTGTGCGGCGTGCCCCGCACCTTCGCCGCACCGACCAGCGGACCGATATGCTGGGTGCGCATCTGTACGTTGGCTTCGAATCCACCGCAGCCGAGGATCACCGACCTGGCATTCAGGACCGAGACGCCGTCGTCATCACGCACCTTGACGCCGTTGATCCTGCCATCGTCGCCCACCAGCAGCTCGGTCGCCGCGGTTCCATAGCGAATTTCGATGCCGAGCCGCTCGGCGGTCGAGAACCAGCTCCGCGACAGGCCGACGCCTTCGTGTTCGGCGCGCACGACCAGGCCGCGCGCCCACACCATGACGTTGTCCTTCTTGACTGCGGAAAGCGTGATCGCCGGCTCCATCTTGATGCCGCCGACCTTCTTCATCCACTTCACGGTGTCGAACGAGTTATGGACGAGCAGCTTCGACAACACCGGATCGGTTCGTCCGCTGGTGACGCGCATCAGGTCGCCATGAAAATCCTCCTTCGAGTACGGCGATACGCCGTCATAGAAGTTCTCGTATTCATCCTCGACGTCGGGGAGCAGTTCGCCGATTTCCCGGGGATCGTCGAAGGCAAAGCGCAGCACGCCGCCGCTCCAATGCGTGTTGCCGCCGCGCATTTCCCGCGGCGCCTTCTCGATCACAACGACGCGCTCGGCACCATTCTCCTTGGCGGACACCGCGGCAGCCAGAGCGGCGTTGCCCGCACCAACGACGATGACGTCATACTTGTTCATTACTCAACTCCTGTGGGATTGACCTGGTGTGGATCGCAGCAAGGCGGCGATTGCGGCGCGTGCCTTTGCCGCGTCTTGTTCGGAATTATTTTTTGTCGGGCGTTTCTTTCCGGCTATCGATCCGATGTTGCGATCCGGCGCGGGCGGCCTCGGCCATCGCGCTGAGGCGCAGTTCGTAGCCGCGGCGGACGTGACGGCGGGCCAGCTCTTCGGCGGCAGCCTCGTCGCGCCGCGCGATGGCATTCGCGATCGCCTGGTGCTCTCCCAGCGCTTCCGCGATACGGCCGGGTGCCGCGAAGGTGGTGCGGCCCAGCAGTACGACAGAGTCATGCAGGTCCTGCAGACTCTTGATCAGGAACCGATTGTGAGCGGCGCGGTAGATCTGCTCGTGGAAGAGAGTGTTTTCCCGGGCGTGGACTTTCGGGTCATCAGGCAATTGACGATGTGAATCCAGCATCGCCTGCAGCATGTGGATTTCGGTCGCGTCGGCAAAGCGTGCAGCCAGTGCCGCGGCCGTACCTTCAAGCCGCTCGCGCACATCGTAGAGTTCGGCCACCGCGCGCAGGTCGTGTTGCGCGACCGACAGCCCGCCGCCCGGCGCATGGACCAGCATGCCGTCGGATTGCAGGCGGCGCATCGCCTCGCGAATGGGCGTACGGCTGACCTTGAGCCAGGCGCACAACTCCAGCTCGAGAACACGTTGGCCCGCTTCGAGTTGGCCTTCCTGGATCGCATTGCGGATGGCCCGATAGGCATGCTCGGCCAGCCCGCCGGCGGCCCGCGATGACGCGGGGCCCGGGAAGATCACAAGCGTGTCGTCCTCAGCAGTGTTGGAAATCGCGGCCTCCCAGAAAGCCAGATCGGGGCTTTCCGCTACGTATAACTATGTATACAAAGATATGCAAAGAGAATCTTAGGGGTGAAATGCCAACGGTTCAGCCAGGGGCTCGCCCCGCGGAGCGCAGTATTTTGGGCGTTGGCCCGCACGGGCCGCCAAGTCCGCACCCCGCCGGGCGGGCCGACATAACGGTGTCGCTGACGCGCCATTCCCCGGGGCTGCTGCCGGCATGGCCGGCGAATGAACCGGTCTCGCTGGATCGGTGCCGATATTGTTGCGGCTCGGCGGTCTTGCCGTTGCGACGGCTGGCGCCGGACAGCGCGGTCCCCGCCCCGATGGCGGCGCAAGCCAAATCGAATCTCCCATGCCGCCCGGCGACGGTGACCGGTCAGGGATTCAACACCGGCGTTGCCAACGCTGCGCGCGTCAACGGCATGGCGATGCACGTGCTGGATTCGGGATGATGCGGAATCCGCCGAACCACGCCCGCTCCCGGCGGCTGCGGGTTCTGCTCGTTGGCGGCAAAGCGCGGACTTCTCACGCAATAGCAGCGCAGCGCCTTAAGCCGTGTCGGCGCTTTGTGACGTCCGTCACGGTGAAGCTAACGCGCAAACCTATTCTGGCAATCACAGAATAAAGGGGACAGGCATGAACGCCACTCACTCACAGGCGTACCTGAATGGAATTGAGAAGATTGGTTGTCGTGTCGATGAATTGCAGCGCCTGCTGCGTTTTGCCGAAGGCCAGCGGGAAGCGCGAACAGCGGTCCGACAATTGAACCAATCGTCTCCGCTCCTCGGCAAGGATCGTATTCGTCTTTTCGATCGCGAATTTGACGACGCCCTTCACCGGGCTGTTTTCGCCGAAGTCGGTGATCTCCTTTTCGATCGTGATGAGATATTCGTAACTCGAAAGCTCCTCGGAGATCTGAAGCAGTTCCCGGATTGTCGACGTAATGCAATCGGCGTCGCCAGTGGAAATATCGGGTCGCTTGGCGGCCTGAACGAGATCACCCATCAAGTTCTGGAATAGCGGCTTTATGGCTTCGACCTTTTTGAAATCGCTTTCGCTGAGGACGCCGCTGCTGGACACGGTCGTCGCCAGCACGAGCATCGTGACGCCGAGGGCAAGCGGCCGCACCCATCCGCGACGCAGGCGGGTTATGGACCGACCATTGGGCGCGCAAGCGGGTTTCTTGCCGCCCCCCACCACTCTGCCCATCATTTTCCAGACGGCGGTTACGCCCATTGGATCAGCCTCGGACCTGGTGGCCAAGCATAGTTCGCGATTGCGTGCGCTGCTAGGGCGGACCGAACCTGGCCTGCGTCATTTTTGCACGACGAACGCGCGTTCCGGCGTGAGTGGGCAGGCCCGTTTGGTTGTTCTGCATCGGCTTTTGTGTATTATCTGCCCCGAGAGGAATAGAGCTGTGCGTGATGAGAAAAATCAGCGACTGCTCGCGGCTGGGGAGGCCGTCCCCGGTTTGGTTACGGACCCGGGAAAATGACCGATCTCTCGCAGCGGACATTTCGCGCCGTCGCGCTGCAGCGCGCCGCTTCGCCCGAACAGCTTGATCATCTCGTCCGCATTACCAGACCGTTTGACTGGATGCTGGTATTTGCCATTTGCATCGCCCTTATCGCAGCCGTCACATGGGGCATTGTGGGCCGCGTCCCTACCCGTGCTGAAGGCCAGGGCATTCTGATCAGCGGTGGCGGCCGCGTCGTCGAGGCGTCTTCTGCCGCCTCCGGCCGGCTGGCAACCATCAGCGTCATGGTCGGTGACCGCGTCACCCAGGGGCAACCGATCGCGGAGATCGTTCAGACCGACATCCAGCAACGCCACCAGGCTGCCGTCGAAGTTTTCCGCGAGAAGGAACGCCAGCACGCTGACCTGATCGACAAAACCAAGCGCGAACTCGCGTCGAAGGCACAGAACTTTGCGAAGCTCGAAGCCGCGTTCAACCAGGTCATCAAGGCGACCACGCAGCGCATCGACTATCTGACGAACGACGTCAAAACCCTCGAGGATTTGATGGCGAAGGGATTGACGACGCGGCGCACACTTGAGGAGCGTCGCCGGGATCTCAACGACGCCCAGCAGCGAAAAGAAGACACGTTCAATGAAATCCTGAAGATCCGGACGACTCAGACCGATTTGGAAACCCAGCGCGAACGCGAGAGCCAGACATCCGAGTTTGCCCTCAATGACGCCCGCCGGCAGATGGAATCCGCGGCGGGGCTGCTGACCCAGAACACCCAGATCATCAGCCCGGTCGATGGTCGCGTGCTCGAAATCAAGGTCTCGGCGGGCGCCGTGCTTGCGGTCGGTGCACCTGTCGTCGCGATCGAAAGCGAAGGCCAGAAGCTGGAAGCCCTGATCTATATTCCCGCCGAGCGCGGCAAGAACGTCAAGCTCGGGATGCCGGTCCGCATCGAGCCCTCCACGGTGAAGCGCGAGGAATTCGGGACCATGGTCGGCACCGTCGTGACGATATCGGACTTCCCGATGACGCCGCAGGGCATGGCAGCCGTCCTCCACAACGACAATCTGGTTACCCGGTTTTCAAAGGAAGGAGCCGCCTACGCCGCAACGGTCAGCCTGGAGCAGGACCCCGAAACCGTCAGCGGATACCGCTGGGCGGTTGGACAGGGGCCGCCGATCCGCCTCTCCAGCGGAACGCTGACGCGCGCGGAAATCACCACACGGCGGCAACGCCCGCTCGACCTGGTGGTGCCCCTCATCAGGCGGTTGACCGGAATTGATGGATAGCGCCCCGCCGCAGCAACCGCTTCCGCCGCAGTTCCGGCCGCCTTCCCTCTGGCACCGGTTCCGAAGGCTGTTTTGGCGCAGGAACGTCAAGAAGACGCCGACCATCCTTCAGATGGAGGCCGTCGAGTGCGGCGCGGCGGCGCTGGCGATGGTGCTCGCGCACCACGGCGCGTGGATTCCACTGGAGCAGCTTCGCGTTTCGTGCGGTGTCTCGCGCGACGGCAGCAAGGCAAGCAACATCGTCCGGGCGGCGCGCACCTTTGGCTTCGATGCCAAGGGTTTTCGCAAGGAGCCGACGACGCTGCACGAACTGCCGATGCCCTGCATCATCCATTGGAATTTCAATCATTTCGTGGTGCTCGAAGGGATCGACGGCAACGACGTTTACATCAATGATCCCGCGACCGGACGGCGGCGCACCGACATGGCCGAGCTCGATCTCGCCTTCACCGGCGTTGCGCTCACCATGGAGCCGACGGCTGAATTCCAGCGGTCGGGCAGCAAGCCGCAAGGCTTGCGATTGCTGCTGCGCGAATTGCGCTTCTCGAAGACCCCTGTCGGCCTGCTGGTGCTCGTCAGCCTCGCGCTGGTGGTGCCCGCCATCGTCGCTGCCGGCTTCTCGAAGATATTCATCGACAACATCCTGATCCAGCGCACCAGCAGCTGGTTCATTCCGCTCTTGATAGGCATGGCCCTGACCGCGATCATCCGCGCGCTGCTGACGCTGGTGCGCCAATCGCTGCTGCTGCGCCTGCAGACCAAGCTTTCGGTCGTCATGGTGAGCCGCTTTCTCTGGCATGTCATGGCGCTGCCGGTCGAGTTCTTCACCCAGCGCCACGCCGGCGATATCTCCAACCGCGTGGGCGCGAACGAGCAGATCGGCCGCCTGCTCTCGAGCGGCGTCGCATCGAATGCGCTCAATCTGACGTCGATCGTCTTCTTCGCCGCGGCGATGGCCATCTACGACCTCCCGCTGGCCATCATTGGCGTGAGCATGACGCTGGCGAATGTGCTGGCGTTGAAGTTCATCGGAGGACGTCGCGAAGACCTCAGCCGCAGCCTCGCGCTGGAGCAAGGCAAGCTCGTCGGCTCCACCGTCAGCGCGGTGCGCAGCATCGAAACCCTCAAGGCCAGCGGCCTGGAGGACGAGGCGTTCGGCCAATGGGCCGGCATCCAGGCCAAGGCCTTGAACGCCGAGCAGGAACTCGGCGCCTCGTCGATCTATCTCGATATGCTGCCGACGCTATTCACGGGACTGACCGTGGCCGCGATTCTCGGCGTTGGCGGCCTGCGCGTCATCGAGGGATCGCTGACCCTCGGAGGCCTCGTCGCCTTCCAGTCGCTGATGGCAAGCTTCTCCGAACCGGTGACCGAACTCGTCAATTATTTCGGCAACGTGCAGACCATCAAGGGCGGGCTGGAGCGCCTCGAAGACGTCTACAATTATCCGCTCGGAAAGTCGGACAAGCCAACGATCGCGCCCGAGCACTTTCCGCCAAAACTGACAGGCCGGGTCGAGCTCAGCAATATCAAATTCGGCTACTCGATCCTGGAGCCGCCGCTGTTGGACAACATCTCGATCGACATCCATCCGGGTTCGCGGGTAGCCCTTGTCGGCGCTTCCGGCAGTGGAAAATCGACCCTCGGAAAGCTGATTTGCGGTCTCTACAAACCTTGGGCCGGCGAGGTTCGCGTCGACGGATGGAATTTGCCGGAGATTCCGCCGCAGGTATTTGCGAACTCGATCACCTATGTCGACCAGGACATCTTCCTGTTCGAGGGGACGGCACGCGAAAACCTCACGCTGTGGGACTCGACCATCACCGAGGCCGACCTTTCGCAGGCATTGAAGGATGCCGTCATCCACGAAGACATCGCGACGCGAACGGGAAACTACGACTGCTATATCAACGAGGGCGGCACCAATTTCAGCGGCGGCCAGCGTCAGCGGATCGAGATCGCCCGGGCGCTGGTTTCCAACCCCTCCATCCTGGTACTCGATGAGGCCACCGGCGCGCTCGATCCGATCACCGAAAAGATCATCGATGACAATCTGCGGCGACGCGGCTGCACCTGTATCATCATCGCGCACCGCCTCAGCACCATCCGTGACTGCGACGAGATCATCGTGCTGCAGCAGGGCAAGATCGTCGAGCGGGGCACCCACGAACAACTGATGGGCCTTCAGGGCACGTACGCAAGACTAGTGGCGCAGGAATGAGTGAATCTCTCCTCCAGCAGGCCCAGGCGATGGCCAATCAGGAAGGGGCTGCCCATGCGGCGGGCCACATCGCCTTCGACGGACGGCATCCAAAGCTGCTTGATCACCGCGGCTACGCGCTCCAGATCACCGCGGGGCATGTCGATGTCTTCGCGGTCCGGCTTGTCGAAGGCAATACCGACGGCGCCCGGCACCATTTGTTTCGGGCCGAGAGTGGAGAGATCATTCTCGATCTGCAGGAAGGCTTCAACCGGTCGGATCCGCAAATTCAAGTGCTCGCGGTCGGAAGCCCCGGCACCGAAGCCCTGCTTGTGCCGCGCATGGACGTTCAATCCCCGGACCCGGTCACCACCTGGATCAGGCGGCTTGCGCGGCTGATCGCCGGACCCAACCCGAGCTGGGACATGCTCGAAGTCGCGAGCGATGGCGCGGCCGAAATCCCGGCGGGCGAACGGCGCCGTGGTCCGGCGCGCAGCATTGTCTGGGTCTCCCTGCAAGCCGGGACGGCAAAGCCGATGGGGCTTGAACCATCGATTGCAGCTGGAGGCCCGCCGCTGCCGCTGACGTCAGGCATGTGGATCGAGGCAGGTCAATCGGGCTGCAGCGCGCTCGGCAGTGAGGCGATGCCGGACGCCGACCAATTGTGGCGCGCCGTCGATCAATTCCATCTCAGCGTGGCAAGCTGCATCAGGGAATATCTGGCCCGCGACGTCGAGCGCGAGGCGCGGCGTCTCGTGCTTCGCACCGAATTGATCACAACGCAGACCGCGGAATCCTTTGAGCGCCTTTCCGACGTCGTCGTGCAGCGCTCCACCCACACCGAGATGGCGACCGACTCGGCGGATCCCCTGTTCAACGCCTGCCGGATAGTGGTGGAAGCGATCAAGATGCCGTTCTCCGTCCCGCCCCGCTCCGTCCTTGCCCAAGCCGGGTTTAATGGTGCCGTCGAGATTGCCCGCGCGGCGCGCTTGCGCGTGCGGCGAACGCTGTTGCGGGGCGAGTGGTGGACCGAGGACGCCGGGCCCCTGGTCGCATGGCACGGCGAGGCACGAAATCCGGTCGCGCTCATTCGCCGCGGAAACCGCCGCTATGTGATGCTCGACACAACAACGGGAACGCGGCGGCCGGTCGACCGGTCGGTCGCCATGGAATTGGCGCCGGAGGCGGTATCGTTTTATCCGGCACTTCCGGCCCGCCCGCTTCGGTTCCGGGATCTGCTGACGTTCTCGTTCCGGCATTCCACCGGCAGCTTCCTTCGCATCGCGATTTCGATCGTCGCGATCGGGTTGTTGTCGCTGGTGACGCCGCTGATCACCAACGTCCTGATCAATTCGGTGATACCCCGCAGCGAACTCGATCAGCTCACGTTCTGTGCGCTCGCCCTCGCCGTCACGGCCATCGCCATCGCCAGTATCCAGACGATGGAGGGGCTCGCGATGCTGAGAGTGGAAGGCCTGATGGATTGGCGATTGCAGGCCGCGGTGATCGACCGGGTACTCAGGCTGCCGACATCGCTGTTTCGTGAATACACCGTCGGCGATTTCGTCGACCGCTCGATGGGCATCGACGCGGCGCGCCGGGTCTTCACCGGGCGTGCGCTGCGCAGCATGCTGATGGGCGTGTTCGCCTGGTTCAGCATCGGCCTGATGCTCTACTATGATGTCAAGCTGGGGTTGATCGCGCTATTGCTGACGCTGATCCGGGCGCTGCTGATCATCGCCACCAGCGCGCTGCGCCTCTATTATGAGAACAAGTATTTTACCCAGCAGGGCAAGATCGACGGCTTCGTGCTGCAGCTGATCGCCGGTATCGGAAAGCTGCGCGTCGCCGACGCGACCGCGCGTGCGCTCGCCGTATGGTCAAAGCAATTCGCCGGGCAAAAGCGCAATTTCATTTCGTCGCAGAAGGCCTCCAATGCCCTTGGCGTTTTCGAGACGGCGTATCCGCTGATCGCCACCCTCATCATCTTCGCGGCGGCGACTTATCTGAAGAGCAAGCTGCTGCTGGATGTCGGCGGCTTCCTGGCGTTTTTTTCCGCGTTCGGTCAGTCGATGGCCTCAATCGGCGCCTGGGCATCCGGCATCAGCGAATCGCTGATCGCCATCCCCCGCATCACCCGCCTTCGACCGCTGATTTCGGGGGCAGCCGAACTGTCGGACGAACGCAAATCCCCGGGCGAGCTGTCCGGAACGATCGAGCTGTCGCGCGTGACCTTCCGCTATACGCAAGGTGGTCCGCCGGTGCTCGAGAATGTCTCGCTCCGAATCGCGCAAGGCGAATACGTCGCCATCGTCGGTCCGTCAGGCAGCGGCAAGTCCTCGCTGTTCCGGCTGCTGCTGGGGTTCGAGAAGCCGGAGTCCGGCACGGTATTCCTCGACGGAAAGGCCATCGACACGCTGGACATCAGCGCGGTGCGCCGTCAGCTCGGCGTCGTGCTGCAAAACGGCAAGCTGGCAACCGGCAGCCTCTACGACAATATTTGCGGCGGCGTCCAGCTGCCGCTCGACCAGGCCTGGGAGGCGGCGCGGCTCGCCGGCCTGGAGGACGACATCAAGGCGATGCCGATGGGCATGAACACCGTGGTCGCCGAAGGCGTCAATACGCTGTCCGGCGGCCAACGGCAGCGCATCATGATCGCCCGCGCGGTCGCGCGCCGGCCGCGTGTTCTGCTGTTTGACGAGGCGACAAGCGCGCTCGACAATCAGTCGCAGGCGATCGTCAGCAACTCGCTCGGCAACCTCAATGTGACGCGGATCGTCATTGCGCACCGGCTCTCCACGGTCCGCCAGGCGGATCGCATTATCGTGCTGGTCGATGGCAAGGTGGTGCAGACCGGAAGCTATGACGAGCTCAGCAACACGCCGGGAATGTTTGCTTCATTCGCCAAGCGCCAGTTGCTTTAGTGATATGAATCACCCGGCGCGACGTCGTTTCGCAGCGTGACGCCTGTCACTGCGCGAGGCCGCGCGCGGATCCTAATCTCCTGACCATAGACGAAGCGGATCATCCCTTCGCTACAAAACAGGAGACGACCATGAACCACGACCTTCTCAACGACGAAGCGCTTTCCATCGTTAGCGGCGGCAAACCTGCCGGCGGGCACGGCGGCGGCACCGGAGGCGGCACCGGCGGCGGCGGCGGCAACGGCACCAGTGGGGGCGACGGCCTCGGCTGGCTCCGTAACCTCATCCGCAACATCTTCCCCTTCTAAACGCTGAAGGCGTTGACAGCACGGAAGAGACCGCCTCCACAGGCGGTCTCTTTTGTATTGGACGGTCGTTGCAGTGCCGCATCGCGTTTTGCTGCGCAGCAACGAACATCCTCTACCCGCCTGTCCGGCCACGGCCAGCCGTCGACAGTTACGAAATACCGCAATAAGCAACACCGAACCTGATATCGCTCGCCGTCGAGCTCTGCTGGCGATAGCATCACAGCCTCGCAGTGGAAGGCGCCGATGAGTAAGCCAGGTCCGGTATTTGCGTGGGGAAGGCTGTCGGAGGACCTCGCGTTGTTCAAGGCGCTCTCGCCGGAGCAGCGATTCAAGACCTTTGATGCCATGGTCCGGCAAGACCTCGTCCGCGGCGAAATGCTGGTGGCGCAGGGGGACCCTGCCGACTCACTCTACATTGTGTTGCACGGCGCCCTCGCGGTACGCCGAACCGGCGACTCCCTCCCGATCGCCGAACTGCGCGCCGGAGAACTGGTCGGTGAAATCGGGTTCTTCGCCAACCTTGCCCGGACCGCCAATGTGATCGCCATCCGCGACACCAGCGTGCTCGTGCTGACGCGCGCCGCCTACCAAAGCCTCGCGGAGAACACGCCGGCGATTGCCGAGGCGCTGCTTGCAGCGCTCGCGCTTCGGTTTGCGAAGCGAACGGAACAGATTCCAACGACGCGCACTTCGCCGATGGCCCGCACGGTGGCGCTGATCGATGGTGGCTTTGAGCCGATTCCAGCCGACTTTTATCGACGCATGCGCGAGACCCTCGCCGGGACCAACGCCCAGATCGTCGATCCAGCCCGCGTCAGCTCGATGTTTCCCGGCCGGGCACTGGACGCCCCCGAAGTCACCGACTGGCTCAACAAGCTCGAACAGGTTTCGCCGCTCGTGATCTATCTCGGCAGCGGTGAGGTGCCGGCCTGGACGCGGAAGGCGATCCGGCAGGCGGACATGGTGGTGCTGGCATGTCGCGGAGATGCGCCTGCGGAAGGCCTGACCGAAATCGAAACCTTCGCCTGCCAGGTGCATCCGGTGTCGGCCCGGCGGATCGTGCGTATCCATGACCGGCGCAGCGGCGAAGTCAGCGGCACCACGGCGTGGCTCGCGCGCCTGCCCTGCTTCATGCACCACCACGTCGCGCTCGAGGATCAGCTCGACATCGACAGCCTGATCCGTTTTCTGTCCGGGCGTGCGATTGGATTCGTGGCCGCTGGGGGCGGAAGCTTCGGATTCGCCCATGCCGGCATCTACAAGGCATTTCGCGAACGCGGCGTGACGTTCGACATCTTTGTCGGCACCAGCGTCGGCTCCGCCATGGCCGCCGGCTTCGCCAAGAACTTCGAGGCTGACCGTCTCGAACGCGGCGCCCACGAGATCTTCGTGAAGAGCCGCAGCTTCCGCCGCCCGACCTGGCCGCGATACGCGCTGCTGGATCACAAGGCGTTCGATCGCGCGCTCGCCGAACAATACGGAGCGCAATGCAGGATCGAGGATTGCTGGCGGCCTTTCGCGGCGGTCGCAACCAACCTTTCGACGCACTGCCTCGAACTGATCCAGTCAGGGTTGCTCTGGCAGGCGGTGCGCGCATCGAGCGCCATACCCGGGCTGTTGCCGCCCTTCTACACCAAGGACGGCGCGATGCTGGTCGACGGATGCCTGATCGATAACGTCCCACTGGATCCGATGCATCAACTCAAGAGCGGCCCCAATCTGGTCGTGCATTTCGGCGAACCCGAGGTCGAGACGTTTGACGTCGACTACGCGGCGTTGCCCGGCCGGCTGGAACTGGCTGCCGCGATGCTGGTGCCGTTCCGCAAGAAGCTGCTTCCGGCGGCACCCAACGCGGTCAACGTGCTGTGGCGGAGCCTCGTCGCCCATCAGCGCTATGATACAATCCCGGCCGCACCGCTCGATCACGTCATGCGGCCACCGATTCCGGCCGGAGTCGGAGTAACCGAATTCGAACGCCACACCGAGATTTTCGACTCAGCCTATCTCTGGGCGCGGGAGCGCATCACAGCGCTCGAAGCGGAGGGCAATTCCGCTATTGCCGCCATTCTCGGAAGCGGTGCGCCGACCAGGCTGTGAGCGCTGCATCTGTCTACGTCGACAGCACGGCCCGCAACTCCGCGGCCAACAGGCGCGGAACGGGGTCGCCGGGACACTCTGCGGCCAAGCCCTCAAACAACTGCGCCGCGCCAGCCTTATCGCCTTCGATCAACCGATACGCCGCAATGTATCGTTCGCGCCAATCCGCCGAGGCCTCCGGCGGCCAGGGTTCAAAAACCTCGACGGGCACGTCAAGGCCGCGCAGTGACGCCACACCGAGCGGCCTGAACAGGGTTGTCGTGCAGCGCGCGGCCGCGAATGGGCCGACACAGATGGTCGATCCATAGCGCTTGTTGAGCGCCTCCAGGCGCGCCGCCGAGTTGATGGAATCGCCGTGGGCAGTGTAGTCGAGCTTTGACCTGATCCCGATATCGCCGACAATGGCTTCACCGGTTTCGATACCGATACGCGTGCGGCCAAAGCCAATGTGGGACGGTTCGTTCCGTGACTGGAATCCCTTCGCCCATATCCGGATCTCCTCGGCGCAGTCGAGCGCGCGTTGCGGGTGGTCCCTGAGATCGAGCGGCGCGTTGAAGAACGCGTGGACGGAGTCGCCGACGATCTTGTCGACCATCCCGCCATGCTTCATCACGATGGCCGCCATCCCTTCAATATATTCGTCGAGCACCGCGACAAGCTGTTCGGGTCCTGCGCGATGCGTCATCGCGGTAAAGTCCTCGATGTCGGTCCACAGCGCGGTGATCTCGCGCTTCTCGCCGCTCAACTTCAGGAGGCCCGGATTCTCGGCGATCCGCTTCACAACCGCCGGCGCCAGATGTTGCTCGAAGCGGCTCCGGATGCGTGCTTCGCGACGGGCCACCAGCGCGTAAGAGCTCACGGAGGATGTCATGAAGACGAACAGGCCTCCTATGGACGGCATCATGGGATCGATCAGCCGATCCCCGACCAGAGACGCGAAGATCGCCCCCGACCAGAGAGCCGCCAAAGCGGTCAGGCCGACAAAAGCACCCAACACCGGCGACAAAGCCGACGCGGCGACCACGGCTATCAATCCCATGATCAGGGTCAAAGCAAAGCCTAGAGGGACCGCTTGTGGCGCCCGGCGCGCGTAAATCTGCTGGATGGCATCGGCCTGAATCTCGACCGATGGGACAAGCGGATCAGTTGCCGTTTCGCGCAATCCGCCAAGCTCCGGCGCCGACCCGCCGATCAATACAATAGCGCCGGCAAGCCGCGCGCGTTGCACAGCGTTGTTGTTGACGACGTCAGCCGCGGAGATCGTGCGCGCCTCCCGTTTGCGGATATCGGCGCCGGCCAATCGCAACAGGCCGTCGGCGGGCAGCGGCACTTCGAGATCGCCGACGATGATCCGCTGCGGGTTGGCATCGACGGAATAGGCCGGCGAGCGCTCAAACAGCCGGATCGCTTCCAGCGCCAGGCCCGGTCGCGTCGCTTCGCCGGCGCCGACGAGGAGCGGCACGCGCCTGATCCTGCCATCTGCGTCTCCGGGCAACGAAAGCGCGCCAAGCCCTTTCGCCGCGTCGACCAGCGGCGACACCGGCCCAAGGCCACCGCTCATGCGCCAGAGGCCATCCAGCACGACCGGGTGGCGTGCGAGAACCGGCACCCCTGGGACGGCGTCGGCCTTGTCGGCATCGAGAACAAATCCGAGCGCCACCGGAACGCTCTTCATCGCCGCGGCGAGATGCTTGTCACCGTCGAGAAGACCGCCAGCGAGCGCGCTGATATCTTGATTGCCGGTGAGAGAGCCGAGCTGTCGCGCCAACGCGGCTGGAGAGCGGGTATCCACCTGCGTAAAGAGGACATCGATTCCAACGACGGCCGGCTTGCCACTGGCCACTGCTTCGATGAGGCGCGCCATTGTCTCGCGCGGCCACGGCCACGGCCCCAAATCGTCGAGCGTGCGCCGGTCGATATCGACAACGACGACCGGAACAGCGCTTGCTGTCTCTTGCGGCTTCGATCGGCGGATCTGCCGGTCGGCTGCAAGCACCACATCGAATGCCCTTTCACGAGATACGTTCCGCCATTCCCTCGGCATCAACAATAGGGCGGCGAGGAACAGCACGAGGGCTAGAAGTCCGGCAATCAGGCCTGAATGAGTCTTGCCCAGCCGGCTAAGCATGAGACCCGTCAACTTCGGCGAGCTTGAGCGGATCGCAGAAGATTCGGTCGAGCGTGCGGCCAATGGCGCCGACTTCCTCCAGCTTGCCCAGCGCCTCGTTGATCTTGGGACGACTGGCGCCGAGCAGCAGGGCGAGTTCGCCCTGTGACATGCCGAGATCAAGCGGCAGCCGCTTTCCCGGCACCGGCTTGCGGTCGCCAATCGCGACCAGGAAGAAGCGCGCCAGCCGAACATGCATCGGATGAAGCGCGATCGACTCAAGTTGTCCGCTGGTGTCCCGCAGCCGGCTGCAGAGAAACGATATCAGCCGCTCGGACAGCACCGGCCGCGCGGTCCAAAGCTTGCGAAAATCCTCCTTGTCGAGCCGGTAGGTCGTCACCGCCGTGAGGGCGGTAGCATCGGCGCTCCTTGTGCCGCCATCAAGCGCCGCAATTTCACCGAGCAATTCGCCCGCTGTCGCATGCCGAAAGCTAAGTTCGCGACCATCCTCGGTGGCGATCGCCAGTCGCACACGTCCTTCCGCGACGAGGTAAAGGCCTGTCGCGCGCTCGCCGCGCGTAAACAGCGCCTGTCCCTTTTTGAATTTGGCTTCGCGAAAGGACGGAATGCAGGCCTCGAGATCCTCGACAGCCAGGCCCTTGAAGAGTTCGGTTTTCGACAGAAGAGAAACGAGAGTATCTTTGCTGGACATTTGTCGCCTGAATGAAAGGCCTCGGTTTGCAATGATTTGACGTCAGACCGGAAAATCTCACCGCGTCTTCAGGATCTCCATCGTGAAGTTTTCCTGCATGCCGTGCGAATTGATCAGAGAAGCTAACTAACGCTGTCCAAAGCGCCGCGAATCCGCTCCGTGCCCCACTTGGTGGCCGCGGAGGGTTTCGAACCCGGAGTGGCCAGGTTTGTCCCCTCTCCTGCCTGTAGCACGACCTCGCTCCCACCTCCGGAAACAGTGACCGTGCCGTGGTCGACAAACACGCCAAAAACGCCATTGCTCGGCCCGGCAAAGAATTTCGTGCCGCGGACGGCAATGAGTCCGTAAGAACTCCTGATCTTCATTGGGACGGGCCGGCTCCCACTCGGCCGGTCAAAAAGCATCGGACCAGACTGCAGCGAGATTTCGCCTCCGGTCGTCGAAAGAAACTGATCAATGACCAGTTGCGCCTTTTCGCCGAGCTTGATCGTCGTGTCCTCGCCCATCAACATCGTCAGCCGGGAGGATGGACCCGTCCCGACGCGATCACCGACAAAAAGCGAGGATGCTTTCTGCAAAGGCCGCTGCTGGCTGCTCGCATCGACAAACGCTTCGCCCTTCACCTCTTCGACGCGGCCGGCAGGATCGGCGGCGCGCACTGGCGAACTGAGGGCTGCTGACGCAAGCAGCGTGCCGACGAAGCCCAAGACCTCTCGTCGATCGAACGGATGCCCGAAGTATCGCCGCGATCCCTGAAGCATGAAACGCATCGTACAATCCGCTCTATTGCGGGATTGATGCTAGCGGAGCAGCCAAGTCCAGGCAACCGGAAGCCACAATGGCAGGCTTCCAGTGTGATCTCACTACCGAACTGCCGATCAGCTCAGGAGCAATCGTAAACCAAATGGATGACACGCGGCCGCGACCGATGTTCTCGAGCCCGCATCGAGCGCGTTTGGATGCTGCCACGACAAATCGCTGCGACAAATTGCAGCGCCGGCTTCCTCAAGTCTGAATCTCTGTCACCCGCATGCGGGAGAGAGACGCCGAACAGCCCCCAAGGCTCTCGAGGGCTTAACAATTGCCAGCCCCGCCAGGTCACTTCACTCCCATATAGTTCCTTATTTCCAATAAGTTATCGGGCACGCAAACACTCGAATGCTCGCTGTCTTGCGCTGTTCCCCAGGGAACAGCGGGGTAAAGCGCCGTCCCCTATTCTGTACCGCCGACGTGAGGGCAGCGATAACCGCTGCCGGTCGGACGGAGATGGAGAAGTCATGATCACCCGGCCCAACAACACCCACAACCAACTCGGCGACAACGAACCCAATGCCGTCGTCGGCGGTCACCGCAAGTTTCACTATAAAACGATGAACGGCCACACCTATGCCATCGGCTACGTCAACGGCCGCACCCTGATGGTGAGGGTCGACTGATTAGCCAGCCGAGGATACGGCCGTCATCATCACCGTAGTCTTGCAGGTTGATGGTTCGCTTGATGCAGACGAAAGAGAATGGGACAGCAATTCGCTGTCCCATCCTTTGCGCTGTTTGATGGACACGCTCAGCGACGTCTTCCGCGAGGCCTCAGCGATCTCGACGATGCCGCCTCGGCAGCATTGAGTCCTTCCGAGCGATGTCGCGAACCGTCATGCGCGTTCGAGCAAGGCGGCAAGGCGCGGATCGCTGTACTTGCTGGCGACTCCAGCGCGGCGCAGGTCCTCTGCATACATCTCCAGCATTGCACGGATGACGGCAGGGTGCTTTGGCGCCACGTTGGTCGTTTGCTTCGGATCGGAGCGCAGATCATAGAGTTCGACCGGCTCGCTCGGAGTTGCGTAGAGCAGCGACCAGTCTTTCGTGGTGATGGTGACAGGTTGCCATTCGACTACCGTCCGCATCAGGTCGTCGACCACTTCGACCGTCTCGCCGGGATTGGCGAGCGGCAGAGCCGTCAGCACGTGATCGCGCCCTTCGAAGGGCTGCCCCCGGACGGCGGGGAGCAGCGAGAGTCCCTGCATCTCCGCCTGGCGCGGCAGGCCGGCCATGTCGCAGATCGTGGGAGCGAGGTCGAGCGCGCAGGTCAGCTTGTTAGTTCGTCCGGGCTTTGCGCCCGGCACATGGATCAACAGCGGCACCCTGGCGATCTCTTCATAGAGCGGCGAACGCATCCACGTCGCTTCGCCGGGCGCCCTGCGGACCATCTTGCCCATCAGCCCGTGCTCTCCCAGCAGGAAGCCGTGGTCCGAGACGAAGATGATGGCGGTGGAGTCCTCGATGCCGAGATAGACGAGTTGGTCGAGCAGATGCCCGATCCAGCGATCGACCAGTTCGAGCTCGCCGCTATAGAGCGCGCGCGCCACCGCGATGTCGCGATCCGTCATGCCGTGCTTCTTGCAGTCGCCATAGGGCGGGTGCACGCGTTCGCCGGCATAGTCGGGAAGATAGTGTCTGACGTAATAGGCCGGCGGGTCCCACGGTTCATGCGGATCCCAGGTGTCGACCAGCGCAAAGAATTTATCCTGGTAGATTTCCTCCAGACACTTGGCTGCCTGCACCATGGTGATCGGTGCCGGGCAATCCATCTCGCCGGTACGGGGATCGGGCTTCACCTTGCCGGTGATCGGCCATTGCGGAAGCTTGCCTTCGCCCTGGCGCTTGGTCTTGTTGGGCGCGGTGTAGGAGCTGTAATGCGGCGTCCCCAGGAGCTGGGATTTCATGTCGTAGAAGAAGTTGAAGCCGCGATCATATGAATAGCCGTTGACCTGGTAGAACGGCGTGTCCACCACGCCGAGCGTCGTGTAACCCGCTTCGGTCAATGAGGTTGCAATCGAGCGATCCGCGCGCGGCAGCGCACCCCAGCCGACGCCGGCAAAGGCAGGCTTGCCGGTGAGATAGTCGTAGCGCGCAGGCACTGTCGGAAAGCTCGACGCATAATAGCGATCGAAGACCATCGATCGCGCAGCGAGCCGATCGAGATTGGGAGTTCGGACGTGGCCCCCGTTGTAGCCGAGCATGTCCCAGCGGACAGTGTCGGATACGATCATCAAAATGCGCTCCACCACGGCAAACCTCCCTTTTTCTGCGTTCCTTTTATAGTAATATATCACATATCACTTGGAAGGCGTCAACGGTAGTATGTCACACGTTACATTTACACATCCGGGGGGTTCGGGTAGTAAAAGCCATGGATCTTCGACAAATCGGTGCATCGAGCCTGGTGTCCGGACCCAGCCTGCGGGAGCAAGCGAGGCAGGTGATCCGCGGGCTGATCATCACGGGACAGATGCAGCCCGATCAGCTCTATTCCGTCCCGCGTCTTGCGATCGATCTCGGCGTCTCGGCGACACCCGTTCGCGAAGCTCTGCTCGATCTCGCGCGCGAAGGCCTGCTCGAGCCCGTACGAAATCGCGGCTTCCGCGTGGTCTCGCTGTCACCGGGGGAACTCAACGATATCTTCGCGATCCGCCTGCTGCTGGAAGTGCCTGTTGTCGCCGAGATCGCGCGGGCTCGCCTCACGCCCGCGCAGACCGAGCAACTGCGCCATCTTGCCGAAGCCACGAAACGCGCCGCCGATGATGGCAATCTCATTGAGTTCCTGGAGACCGATCGCCAATTCCACATTGGGCTCATCGCCACACTCGGCAACAAGCCCCTCGCCGACCTGGTCGAGACGCTACGTGATCGCGTTCGGCTTCACGGCTTCAAGAATGGATCGACCCGGGAGCATATCGCGCAGTCGGCCAGTGAGCATTTCCAGTTGCTCGACGCGCTGTCGGAGCAGGATGAGGCCGTCGCTGTTGCGGTGATGCGCCGCCACCTCGAACGTTCGCGCCATGTCTGGGGCGAAGGCGATCGCAAGCCGCACACCTGAAGATCAGACCTGAATCGAGGTCAGCTTCTTCAGGCACCGCAGCGCGAATGACGATCGGCTGTGGCGGATGCCTGGAATGCGATAAAGCTTTTCACGCAGGAAGCGTTCGTAGCCGGCCGTACTCTCGACGGCGACCTTGACCAGATAGTCATAATCTCCGGTGGTGAGATAGGCCTCGATCACTTCGGGCAAGCCAGCGAGCAATTCTCCGAACCGCTCCAGCACCTCCTCATCGTGACGGTCGAGCGTGATTTCGATGATCACTGTTTCCGGCAGACCAAGCTTCTCCTGATTGAGGAGCGCAACATAGCCGTCGATGTAACCCTGCTTCTCCAGTCGCTTGAGTCTGTTCCAGCATGGCGTCGTGGATAGCCCGACCTTGTCGGCCAGCTCCGCCGTCGTGAGCCGTGCATCGGCTTGCATCGCCCGCAGGATGCGCCGGTCGGTCTCGTCAAGGCGCAGTGAGTCCTTCCGCCGCGTCGCCTTCATAACCGAGAACTCTATTCTGGGTATTGGTTAGTTTCCGAGGATAATTATATCGCTAACTTGCCAAATTGCCAGGCAAAAGGAAGCCTCTTCTCGGGAAACACGGATACAACTTCTCCAAATTTGAATGGGGATGCCGTGTTCATTCTGGAGCTGCACGCAAGCGATCTACATGCCGCGCTCGGCCGCCTTCTCGACCAGGTGCGCGTCGCCGACCTGCGGTTGGCGGCCGTCGATGCCCGCGAGGAAGCCGGCGAATACAAACTCCAGGCTTCCATCGACGTCCGTGACCGCCAGGCCGTCGAAAGGCTTGCCCGCCGCGTCGGCGCGATCATCGGCGTTGCCGCGATCGAGGTGAGGGGCGGACGTCAGCACGCGATACTAGCGGCCGCCCCATGATCTCACACGATCAGGCGCGCAATGGTCGCCGCAACAGCTTCCGACAGGTCCGCTAACCGCCCCTCGCGAGACGGCTATTCCCAGGACCAGGCGGAGAAGTCATTTTCGAATTGCGGGACTTCCTTCCACACACCCTTCAGCTTCTTGCTCGCAATGGTGATCCATTGCGGCTGGAACAGGAAGCCGGCAACCGCATCGGTCGCCAGCATGCGCTGCGCGTCGCCGAGCAACTTGGCGCGTTCGGCCTCGGCCGGTGTTGCCTTGATCTGCTGGTAGAGCGCGTTGAAGGCCTCGTTGTTATAGCCGAGATAATAGTCCGGCTCGGTTATCTTCACGAGATCGAACGGCTCGACATGCGAGACGATGGTGAGATCGAAATTGTGCGGGCCGTTGCCGGCAAAGACCTGTGACAGCCACTGCGCCCATTCGACGTTCTCGATCTTGGCGATGATGCCGACTTTGGCGAGCTGGGCCGCGAGGATTTCTCCGCCGTTCCGCGCATAAGGTGGCGGCGGCAGCTTGAGGCTCAGCTCCAGCGGCGCTTTGACGCCCGCTTCTGCCAGCAGCTTCTTGGCCTTTTCCGGGTCGTATGGATTGATGCCTGTCGTATCGACATAGCCGAGCGATCCCGGCGTATAAAAGCTGCCGATCGGCGAACCAAATCCATCGACAGCGCCATCGATCATCGCCTTGCGATCGATGGCGGCGAGAATGGCGCGACGAACCCGCACATCGTCGAGCGGCTTCCTCCGTTCGTTAATGCCGACGATGGTCTTGGCCCTGGAGCCGCCAATCAGGACATTGAAGCGCGGATCGGCCTTGAACTGCGCCACACTGCGCGCCACCGCGCCGCGCGGAAACACGTCGATGTCACCCGACAGCAGCGCCGCGACCTGCGCGGCGGGATCGCCGATGAAGCGGATGGTCACCTTGGAAAGCTTGATCGCGGCGGCGTTGCGATAATCCGGCCATTTGCTCAGGGTGATCGACGATCCCTTGGCCCAGGCACCGAGCGTATAGGGTCCGGTGCCGACCGGCTGCGTCGCATTGGTCGGTGCACTCTTCGGCTCGACGATCGAGCCGCCCGCCTGACCGATCAGGAACGGCAGGTTCGGTTCGGAATATTTGAGCACGACCACGATCGTCTCCGCGTCAGGCGCGGTGACCGACTCAAACGCCTGGTACAGGCTCTTGTCCTTGTTGGTGCTGGTCGGCGCCGCGTTGCGATCGTAGGAAAACTTCACCGCAGAGGAATCGAACGGCTCGCCGTTGTGGAATTTGACGCCCTTGCGGAGCTTGAACGTATAGGTTTTCAGGTCGGCCGACGCCTGCCAACTCTCGGCGAGCAAGGGCGATACCGAACCGTCCTCGTTGATCTTGGTCAACGTCTCATAGAGGTTATAGAGCGTGACCTCGGCAATGGCCGCAGCGGCTGCGTTGGTGGGATCGAGTCCCGGCGGCTCCAGCGTCATGCCCATGACGACGCTGTCCTTCTTGCCCTGCGCCAGACTCGGCAGCGGCGCGGCGGCGAACGCGGCCACAACTGCAAAAATGGCTAACTTCCTGAACATCCCTTGCTCCCCTGAAATATCGCGCGACCAGACTAAGCCAGTCCCGCATAAAAGGCTAACCCTCCTCCGACGCTACCGGAGGCAATGCCATCACCGTCTCGGCGCGATGGCACGCGGCTGATTGCGCCGGGCCCACCTTGCGCAGCGCAGGCGCGACCTCGCGACAGTGCTGGTCGGCCAGCGCACAGCGTGACGCGTAGGGACATCCCGTTGCGCCCACCGAATGCGAGGCGATCACCTGCGCACCGCGACGCCGGCGCACACCGCCGGCCCGGGCGCGCGGCACCGCCTCGAGCAACGCCCGCGTGTAGGGATGGGCGCAATGCGCGAACAGATCCTCAGGGCTCCCCTGCTCGACGATCCGCCCGAGATACATCACCGCGATCTCGTCGCAGAGATAATCCACCACCGCCAGATCGTGGCTGATCAGGACGTAGCTCAACCCGAACTGATCCTGCAGGTCTTGCAGGAGATTGAGCACCTGCGCCTGCACGGAGACGTCGAGTGCGCTGACCGGCTCATCGGCGACGATCAGTTTTGGCTGGGTGATCAGCGCACGCGCGATCGCGATGCGCTGGCGCTGGCCACCGGAGAATTCATGCGGGAACTTGTCCATGTCGGCCTCGCGCAGTCCGACCTGCCGCAGCACGTCGGCAACGCGCTGACGCAACGTGGCGCGATCCATCCGTCCGAGCGCGGTCAAGGGCTCCGCGACGATGCGCGCAATGGTCTGTCGGGGGTCCAGCGAGCCGTAGGGATCCTGAAACACCATCTGAAAATCACGCCGGGCGCGGCGTAACTCGTCAGCCGGCAGCCGGTTCAGGTCGCGGCCCATGAGCGACACCGAACCTGACGACGGCCGCTCCAGCGCCATCACCAGCCTCGCGAAGGTCGACTTGCCCGATCCGGACTCGCCGACCACACCGAGGCTTCGGCCCGCCGTCACCTTTGCGGTGACGCCGTTGAGCGCATGCACCTGCCCCGCCGGCTTGAACACGCTTTCGCGCGGCAAGGTGTAGCGCTGCGCCAGATCCTTCACATCGAGCAGCGGCAGTTCGGCGGGCGGCGGCGTCTGCTCAGGCATGGTCATGCGCCCAAAACTCCAACCGCTTCGGCCATCGAAACATCCGTCCTGAGACAGCGCACGCCGTGGCCGGCGCCGACGTCCACCGCGGCCGGCGGCGCCACGCGGCAACGATCCTCGACGATCGCGCAGCGGTCGGCGAAAGTGCAACCGGAGGGCAGATCGGCAAGCTCGGGAACGGTGCCGGCGATGGTCTTCAGCCGGGTGCCCTTGCGCGCTCCAAGGCGCGGGCGAGCGCGAAACAGACCCTGCGTATAGGGATGTCCCATGCGCGTGAACACCGCATCCGTCGCGCCGCTTTCCACGACGGTGCCGCCATACATCACCATCATGCGCTGCACATTCTCGGCGATGACGCCGAGATCGTGCGAGATCAGAATCATCGACATGCCGCGCTCGGCAACGATATCCGCGATCAGGTCGAGAATCTGTCCCTGAATGGTGACGTCGAGTGCCGTGGTCGGCTCATCGGCAATCAGCACGTCGGGCTGGCAGGCCAGTGCCATGGCAATGGTAACACGCTGCCGCTGCCCTCCGGAGAACTGGTGCGGATAGGCATCGACGCGTTTCGCCGCATCGGGAAGCCCGACACGATCGAGCAAGGCGATGGCCTGCTTGCGCGCCTCTCCCGCCGAACAATTGGTGTGGCGCCGCAACGGTTCGGCCACCTGACGGCCGATCGTGTGCATCGGATTGAGCGCGGTCATCGGCTCCTGGAAGATCATGCTGATGCGATTACCGCGCAGCTTGCAGTAATTTGCATCCGGCAGACCCACCAGCTCCATGCCGTCGAGGCGGATGCTGCCGCTGATGACGGCACTGTCAGGCAAGAGGCCCATCAGCGCCAGCGCGGTGACGGATTTGCCGCATCCGGATTCGCCGACGAGGCCCAGGGTCTCGCCGCGCCTCAGCGAGAAACTGACGCCGCGAACGGCCTGCGCGGGGCCGCGGCTGGTGTTGAGCCGCACGCCGAGGTCGCTGACTTCGATCAAAGGCGCGTTGCCGGACCCGCTCATGTTCAACGCTCCCGCGCCAGCCGGGGATCAAGCAGATCGCGCAATCCGTCTCCGAACAGATTGAGGCCAAGCACAGCGATGGCGATCGCAGCGCCCGGATAGACCGCGAGCATCGGCGACTGGAACAGCAGCGTCTGCGCATCGTTTAGCATGCGGCCCCAGGACGGCTGCGGCGGCTGCGTGCCGAGCCCGAGATAGGACAACGCCGCTTCGGCCAGGATTGCGAGAGCGAACTGGATCGTCGACTGCACGATCAGGATCGGCAGGACGTTGGGCAGCACGTGCTCGATCGTGATGCGGAAGCCGCCCTTGCCGCAGGCGCGCGCGGCCAGCACGAATTCCCGCGCCCAGATCGCATTGGCCGATCCACGGGTCAACCGGACGAGAGTCGGAATCTGGAAGATGCCGATGGCAACGATCGAGGTCACCATGCCCGGGCCGAAGACCGCCGCCAGCATGATGGCCGAGAGCACCGCGGGAAACGCAAAAGTGAAGTCGCTCATCCGCATGATGATCTCTTCGGTCCAGCCCTTGCGCGCGGCGGCGATCAGTCCAAGACACACCCCGAAAGTGAGGCCGATGCCGACGGCGATGATGCCGACCATGATGGTGGAACGGGCGCCTACCAGCAGCAGCGAGACGATATCGCGGCCGAGCACGTCGGTGCCGAGCCAATGCGCGGCCGACGGTGGTCGCAGCTTGGAGGCCACGTCGATTTCATAGGCGGACCACGGCGTCCAAACCAGCGACAGCAAAGCGGCACAGAGCACCACCAGGCTCAGCGTGCCGCCCGTGACAAAGCTGCGGTGGCGCAGCGCGCGGCGCCAGAAGCCGCTCGCAAGCCGCGGTCGCGCGGTGGCGGCCCCAACCTCGACTGAGGCGCTTAGCGGGATGCTCATAGGCTGTGTACCTTGATGCGCGGATCGATGAAGGCATAGAGCACATCGACCACGAAGTTGACGATGACGACCACAGCCGCCAGCAGCATCACGCAGTTGCGCACCACGATCAGGTCGCGATTGGCGATCGACTGGAAGATCAGCCGGCCGAGACCCGGCAGATAGAACACGTTCTCGATCACGATCGTCCCCGCCAGCAGGTTGGCGAACTGAAGGCCCATGATCGTCATCACCGGGATCATCGCATTGCGCAGCACGTGCTGCCACAGGACGTCGCGCTTGCTCAAACCCTTGGCGCGTGCGGTGCGCACGAAATCCTCACGCAGCACCTCAAGCACCGCCGAACGCGTGACCCTTGCGAGGATCGCCGCCTGCACCACCGATAGCGAGATCGCAGGCAGCAGCAGCGACTTGATCCCGGCAATGATGCTTTCGTCCCAGCCGGCAAATCCGCCGGCCGAAAGCCATTGCAGCTTCACCGAGAACAGCAGGATCAGCAGGATGGCGAACCAGAAATTGGGAAGCGCGATGCCGAACTGCGTCAACGACATCACGCCCACATCGCCGAGCTTGTTGTGATTTGCCGCCGTATAGATTCCGGCAGAAAGAGCCAGCACGACCGTCATGGACATGGACATGACTGCGAGCGGAATGGTCAGCGTGAGGCGCTCCGCAATCAGGCCGGCGACAGGGGTGCCATAGGCATAGCTGTTGCCTAGATCGCCGGTCAGCATCCCCTTGATCCAAAGGACGTACCGATAGTACAGCGGCTGATCCAGCCCGAGCTTGACCGTCAGCGCCCGGACAGCGTCAGGCGAGGCATCCGCGCCCATCAGCATCTGTGCGGCGTTGCCGGGCAAGGCATCCAGAACGAAAAAGATGATGAGCGACGCGCCGACCAGCGTCGCCATCAGCGTCAGAAAGCGGCGGAAAAGGAAGACGCTCAAGTCTCGATTCCCTTGTTGGCGGCCCGTCCCTTGTCAGCGATCAGGTGTGATGGCGGCCGCATGTTCGCTTAGCCGTCCAAGCCCGGCCACCGGCCGAGCAGATTTTGCGAGCCCTCTAACAACGCGCTGACGCGCAGCAGTTCGATGTCTCCACGGAATTTGCCGACGAGTTGAATGCCGATCGGCAGGCCGTCCGCGTCAAAGCCACAGGGCAGGCTGACCGCCGGATGGCCGGTCATGTTGAACGGCATCGTCCAGGGAAACCAGCTTGGCCGGACGTCGCTCAACACCCGCCCGTCGATTTCTATCGTGCCGAACAGGTCCTGATCGATCGGAAGCGCGGTGCGGGTGATGGTTGGCATCGCGAGAATATCGACCCTCTGCAACAAACTCTGAATCCGCCGGAACAGAGCCGTACGGTCAAACATCGCCTGCTGATAGTCAACACCGCTTACCTTCGTGGCCAGCGCCAGTTGCTTCATGAAGGTCTCGCTCAGCACATCGCCATGATCGGCCGCGAGCTTCTCGAATCGTGCGCGCCAGGCGGTGTGATTGATGGCCCGCCAGATCGGCTCCACCTCAAATCCGTCGGCGGACATTTCCTCGACCTCGGCCCCAAGGGCTTCCAGCCTGACAAGCGCGGCCTTGAATGCAGCAGCGACATCGGCCGCAACCGGCCGGCCTGAAGGCGCAAGGCAGAATGCGATCCTGCGCCCGTGCAGATCGCCGTTTGGAGCCGATCCCTCCACAAAATTCCATTGCGGGAATCCCATCGACCACGGATCGGAAGCATCCTCTCCCGACATTGCCTGCATCATCAATGCGGTGTCCGCGACGGTGCGCGTCATCGGGGTAACATAGGTCTGGTTGCCGAACGCGTCGTGCACCTGGCTGTGGGGAATAACGCCGTTGCTTTGCTTCAGCCCGACAACGCCGTTGCAGGCCGCCGGAATCCGCGTCGAGCCGCCGCCATCCGTCGCGATCGCCAGAGGCGCGATGCCGCCGGCGACGGCAACCGCCGCTCCCCCACTTGAGCCACCGCTCGAGCGCGCGCCGCTCCAGGCATTGCGCGTGCGGCCGAACAACGGCGAATCCGTGAGGCACTTGGTGCCGAACTCCGGCGTCGTGGTCTTGCCTATGAGAATGGCACCCTCTGCCCGCATTCGCGCCACGGCGACCGCATCATGATCAGGAACGTTGTCCTTGTAGGGGACCGCTCCGAAAGTCGTTCGCACCCCCCTGGTATTAACCAGATCTTTCACGGTGAACGGAATGCCGTGAAGAAGACCCAGCGGCTCCCCGGCCATGACCGCATGCTCGGCCTTGCTTGCCTCGGCCATCGCCTCATCGCCGCAGAGCGTGATGAAGCAGTTCAACTCGGGCTGCATTCGCTCGGCGCGCGCAAGCACGGCACGCATGATCTCAACCGGTGAGGCGTCTTTGCGGGCAATCCGCGCGCGGAGTTCGCTGGCAGGCAGCAGGCACAGTTCGTCGCTCATCACGCTAAAGCCCCAGGATCGATTTGACGCAAAGATGACATTCGCATTGACTTCAGGTCCAATACCATCGCACAACCGAGCCATACGATTTCGGTATGGCATGAGATTTCGGTATGCCAATAATGGACCTCCGCCGTCTCCGCTACTTCGTTGCCGTTGCAGAAGAACGCAGCGTGGGTCGGGCGGCCGTCCGCCTTCGTATGGCGCAGCCGCCATTGTCGGTTCAGATTCGCAAACTGGAATCGGAAGTAGGGACTTCGCTGTTTCGTCGGGACACCCGGGGAATGGAGCTGACGGCGTCCGGTCGTGCCTTGCTGTCGCGCGCGCGCGAAGCGCTGGCCTTGACGGCTGAAGGTTTCGAGGCAGCCCGCGCGGTGGCGGCTGGACGCCGGGGAAGATTGTCAGTCGGATACATGTTCGCGCTCGCCCACGCCGTGTTGCCCAAGCTCGTTCCGGAACTCCGAAGGTCACTTCCGAAGGTCGACCTCGAGTTCATAGAACTGAGCGCGTCGACGCGGGAGGCGCGGTTGCTGGACCACAGCGTGACTGTCGCACTGTGCATGCCTGCAATTCGCCACAGCGAGATTGAAGCCTCCACGATCGGAACGCAGCGATTGATGCTGGCCATGCCGGCCGGTTCGCCGCTGGCGCGCTCCGCCGCAGTGCCGGTAAAAAGACTGCAAGGGCGTCCGCTTATCAGCTTGCCCTGGCCCACCGAAGATCCGGCGACCTCCGTTGTGACGTCGCTGCTGAGGCGGCATCAGGTCGGTATGCCGGTTGCGAACCGGGTCGAAACGGTCCACTCGGCTCTCAGCATGGTCCTCGCCGGAGAAGGCCTGGCGATCCTTCCTGCCTGCGCCGAACTCGGATGTCCAACGGGCGTCGTGTTCAGGCCCTTCCTGGATGCCGACGACGCCATCGATGTCGCGGTTTGCTGGCGCCGGGATTCTCTCAATCCGTTAGTCCGGAATTTCCTGAAGTGCGCCGAGAAGGTGATCCGCCACATTTGAGCCGATCGATCTATCGCGCGTTCGCACCCTTGCCAGCCCGGTTGGCGACGAGGACTTTTAGCGGGCGATTCTCCGGAACAATCCGGCCGCGCTCTGCAATTTCCGGCAGGCTTAGGCCGATGCCTGGACGGCGACGTCACTGCCAGATACCGAAGCGTCCGCTATGACGCCGTGCCCAAGGCGATCCAAATCGCAACAGCGATGCACCAGACAATAGCCGCGTATGGCAGAGCAATACGCATTTTGCCTCCGCTCGAAAACGCACGAAACCAACGGTTGAACCACATTTGAACAACGCTCGTTCGTGTCGCCCTGATCGAGGCCTTCGATGGCCGCGCGCCGACCGGCATACAGCCCGCGTTGATCTACGTGCACGAATCGCACCTAGACTGTCGCCAGACGACGCGCCAAGTCTACCACCCAATTGGGGGTACTCCTTAAAACCGCTTCTGCGCCAAGGAAGTGTTCTGGTTGCGCCGCATCCAGCCGAATATCGTCGTGTGTTAGAATAACTCTGCACTGAGTCGATTGCAGCCTGGACTGTCCCATGAAGTCCAATCTACCGGTTGGCGTGCGCGTTCGAATGAGCGCTCTTGGTGCGTCACGCTGCGCGCGCCTTGCCAACAAGACCGGCACGATTGTCGGAGGGAGCGTCTACGTTAATAGCGTCAGCGTCTTGTTCGATGGAAATAAGTCGCCGACCACCATTCATCGCGAATACGTTGAAGTAGTGCCACCAGCCCTAGACACAGCACGAGACAGCCTGGCAAAGCGGCACTGAAAGCCAGAACTTCGTCTCACCCGATTGGGTTAGAGCGCGCCATCAATACCGATGAGGCTATCGTCTCATGCAAAAATGGCCGGCCGTGCGGACGACATGTTCAATCCAGCATCGACGTCGCCGATGACTTGGTACTTCCAGGTTACTTTTACTGATTGAGACCGGCACGAGTTTTCGCTCAGCCTGTCCCCACCTTCCATCAATCGGAAGAGATGGGCTGCGCCGGCTTGTCTTCAGGGGCTCCCGCGCGATCGCTCTGCGAAATCGCGAGCGCCGCAAGCACCGTCCGGTTACTGATTTCGAGCTTCTGAAAAATGTGATGAAGATGCACCTTGATGGTGCCGTCGGTAATACTCAGCCGTCGACCAATTTCCTTGTTCGACAATCCTTCGGACACCAGGCGCATGATCTGGCGCTCGCGATCCGTCAACGTTGTCAGCGCACTCTCAGCGACCGCGCTTTGCTCCCGAGTTATTTTTTGCTCTGGCGAAAGCAGCGGCAACAGCCGCTGACCTGTCGTAACCTCGCGCAAGGCCTGCATCAGAGCTTCGGACTCCGTATCTTTCGAAATGACGCTGTAGCCTTCGGCCGCAGCTGCCATAACCAGTTCGCAGTCCTCATCAGATGCGGTGAAAAAGACCAGTCGCGTGGCAAGATTCTCGGAATTGATGATGGAGAGAATTTCCGACTCGGTGACGCCAGGAATAGAAACGCCAAGAATTGCGATGTCCGGCCCGAACTTCCGCAGCGCCTCGATGCAACTCGCACCATCACTGCAACTCGCAACAATGTTGAAGTCGGCGTCGGCGCCAAGCAGGCGGCTCAACCCCTGCAGAACGATCGGATGCCGGTCTGCGATCACTACGCTGGTACAACGCATCGGGCGGTCCTTCAGCCTGTCCCCTCAATAACTTAAACCCCACTCGCCGCTGCTTGCTTCATTGCTAGCCTAAACGAGTTCGAGACAATTTTCCAACAATGCACCGCATTCGATGCCGCAACGCAAAACGAGGTTAACCCGCGTCCTGTCAGCCTGTCTGTGTCACAAAAGATGTAACCCCTTCGCGGTGCTTCCGTAGAAGTACGGATCGGTTTCGAGTGACGCGTTACTTCGCTTTCGCATGTCGTCATTTGAAGCTCTCGCGCCAGTGCGTCCGTACTTGGCAACACCGTCAGCAGTGCAAAAGCTTCACAACGCTTGATCAGCGCCGCGCTACCAACTCGCTCAGAGAATGCGGAAGAAAGGGTCGTTAGCCATTATGAACGACATCCAGCTGCCCGAGCGGGCACTATAACCAAAGGTATATAGGGATACGGAGAATTCGAATCTAACATTCGTAAAGACTTTACTAACGCGGATCCCTCGAAACCTGCCAAGCCGATATTCTGCGAACGTAGGAAAACAAGCATCACAGATTCGGGGCATTTCAAATCCGCCAACAAAAATCCTCAGAACGAAGGAGCAAGGCGACCAGAGAAGACGACCGACTGAAGAACAAGCCAATCATTTACATTTAGTTCAAACAATTGCGTTTGGCGGGAGAGTAAAATGCGGAGGCAAAAATCTTTTTCAACGGTTCTCGTTGGCAGAAGCATCTTAGTTAGGGAAGGAATTGCCAGAATTCTACGCGCAGCAAATTGTCGCACATCCGCCTCGGTATCGTGCGCTGATGATTTGCCGCCCGGCAAACTCCAACCACACCAATTGCTATTTCTCATTGTCCACACCGGTGATGATTTCGGCGTCGCCCTGGAACAAATCGAACTCTTGCGAGAGAGGTATCCGGGCGGCCGCTTTGCAATCGTGGCCGATCACTATCGGCTGGATGAACTGGTTTCGGCATTTCGGGCCGGCGCCAACGGCTTTTTCGTCGACGTAATGAGGTGTGATGTATTCATCAAATCCGTCGAGTTGGTGATGATGGGTGAAACATTTTTTCCGCCGGCATTCCTGTCATTGTTTCTCGATTCCAAAGGCAGCCACCTGCCTGAGGCGGCGCCGAGCGTCGAAAGCGGCGAGGCAATCCTCGTTACGACCGAGGACACGATCGCGCCGCAGCTTTCCCCTCGGGAGAAGTCGATTCTGCGCGGCCTGATCGAAGGCGAGTCCAACAAATCCATAGCGCGAAAAATCGACATCGCCGAGGCGACCGTGAAGGTCCACGTCAAGGCAATCTTGCGCAAGATCCGGGTCCAGAACCGGACACAAGCGGCGATTTGGGGGATGAACAATCGGGCAAGCAGCTTTCAGCCCTCAATCTCAAATGTGAGCGAGCGACATCCGACCCCCATCGCGGCAATCTCCGAAATCAAGCAAATCGGGGGGCCGGCGCCAGTTGAAGTACTTAACCACGAGACAAATCATGCCGAGGTAGCGCGTTACGACGGCCTGATCCGCAAGGACATCCACCCAAGGACTCTTGGCGCAGCGCGGGTAGGTAAATAGCCGGCAATCGCGGCGGGATTTGAAAGTCAGTGCCGCCGCGGTTTGCATGCGTTGCGCGCGCGAAAACGAAGCGTGCCGCCACGACGTCTTCGCGTTGCGCGATGTCCGGCTGCCGACATCGAGCCAGAATGGCACGCGAAGGTCGCAGCGAAATCGAGCGGGCGCTGACGGGCAGGCGGCCGAAGCTGGTGGCCGATCTCGATCTGCACGGAATCCTGCACTGTCACACGGACACATCGGCACCGAGACGCTGGAGAAGGCGATCCGGCTCGAAACCGCGCGCGACCACCTGGAGCCGTCAATACCGACCTAGGTCGGGTAGCGCCCCTCTTCTTGGCCAGGCGAAGGACGGCGACGCCGGTCGGATCCTTCACAAGTCGACGACCGGAAATGCCGCCCTTTGCACGCGCTTGACCTCGACCCACCCGTCGCTGCGTTCAGACCGCCACGGTGCGCCCGCCCTTCTTGAGATGAGGCCTTCGAAGCCGGGCTTGGCCGGCCCCATCCGGCAGGTCTCGCGAGAAGCGGACGGCATCCGCCGCTACCGTACCGATGAACGCGGCGGCCTGGCTGGGGCTCACGGTCGCGCGCACCGCCTGGCGATGGCGAGCTGGTATGTGATCGCGTGCGCCTGCTTCTCGGTGATCTCGGCCGTGGTCGGATCGTCGATGATGCGCTGGGACCATGCTGGCTGGAGCTGGGATCGTTCCATCAGACGATCCCTGAAGTTATCGCAACGGCACAATCGGCATTGGTGTGCGGTACAGCGTCACAGGCGCGTGATTGCGCTGGTCCTAGTGCGTGAGGGCGCCTCGTCGCCGCTTGGATCGGTCCGGCGGATTTTCGAATTTGAACTGCGTGACCTGTCGCCAAAGCTGCACCTCGTGGCCGTTCCCTAACTGCTTGGCGCGCTCTTTCGCTGCGTCGTCGTCGGTACAGTCAAAGTTGACCACGCCCACCAACCGGCCGTGTTCGTCCGAAACGTAGACACGATAATGCGGCATCGTTTGTCCCTACCGTCACCGTTTTATCTGCAAGTTACGCTGCGAGGCATGGAGATTTCGGGTCTTAACGGGCTACCTCTGATGGGCGGCGTGCTTGCTGCCGCAACTCGTCCTCAAGCCCGCTCATGCGGTCGGGCCATTCCGTGCTTGCTCACCTCCTGGACCTTAAGCTCGATATCACGATAGCCGTTGGGGTTCTGCAATTGCCAACGCCAATGGTCCGCGCACATTTGCTCCAACGATCGCGCCGATTTCCAACCCAACTCCTCCTTCGCAAACGTGGGGTCGGCATAACAGATGGCGACATCCCCTGCCCGGCGCGCCCCGATTTCATACCGAATAGACCTGCCGCTCACCGCCTCAAATGTTCGAATGACTTCCAGAACGCTGCTGCCGCTGCCCGTTCCAAGGTTGATCGTGAGCACCCCGGGCCGTTTCAGGTGGCGCAAGACACTGAGGTGACCGGATGCAAGATCGACGACATGGATGAAGTCGCGGATACCGGTGCCATCCGGCGTGTCATAGTCGTTTCCCCAAACGAGCAGCTTTTCTCGTTTTCCAATCGCCACTTGCGCCACAAACGGCAACAGGTTGCTCGGAACGCCCAGCGGGTCTTCTCCGATGAGTCCGCTTTCGTGCGCGCCAACCGGATTGAAGTACCGTAGGATACCGATCCGCCACTCGTCGTCGGAGCTGTAAAGATCCCTCAGCATTTCCTCGATAAAGAACTTCGTGCGGCCATACGGATTTGTCGGTCCGAGCGGATGCTTCTCGTCGAGCGGCAGATAGCCGGGTACGCCGTAAACGGTTGCAGACGAACTGAAGACGAGCGACTTCACGTTCGCCCGCTTCATGGCCGACACGAGCCGCATCGTTCCCAGGACGTTGTTCTCGTAATACGTCATGGGCCGAACGTTGGAATCGCCCACGGCCTTCAGCCCCGCAAGGTGAATAACCGCAGTCACCCCGCAGGAACGAAGTATTTCGTAGATGGCCTCTTCATTCCGGATGTCGGCGTGCCGGAAGACGAGCGACCGCCCGCAGATGGATTGCACCCGTTGGAGAGAGGCCTTGTTGCTGTTGGAGAGATTGTCGACCACGACGACGTCGAGCCCGGCCTCCATCAAGGCGGTACAGACATGAGACCCTATGTAGCCAGCGCCGCCTGTCAACAAGATCATTTCGGCCACTTTCCGTATTCGTCCAACCGGCTTGCGTGCAATGCCTGCCTGGGCGCCGGCTACGCTCTCCAGACCCGCACTCGCGATAACTGTTTCTGCGAGAAGGCTTCGGCAGCCGCGCCAAGGCGTGTCGTGGCGAAGACGAACGCCGTTGCGGCAACCCTCGTCACCGCCTCCCGACGCGCAGCGAATCGTTCCCAGTCGCGTCGATCCGGCCCATCCCTGACGGGATACTTGAACTGCTTAGGCTTCGGGGAGAAGCGTCAGGCCGGTCATGGTATCGCAAGGTGACCTCGACTGCGTCACCCGGCTCCAACTCGGTATCTTCGCTTGCGATGATCCGTTCCTGGCCCTTGTCGCCTTTTCTAATGATCGCAATCTCCGTTTTGTTACCGCTTCCGCGTGCGAGCTGTGATCGAACCATCGTAGTGTATAGAAGCTTCTCTCCGACGCTCTGCAACTTCTCGCGAATTTGGTTAAGCTTTACGCTGGTGTCCTGCAGCTCACGGAGCAGATCGAGCCTGCGCTGATCGTCAAGCTTTGCCAGCTTTCTGGTGAGCTCGTCCTGTTGCTTCTTGGCCTGCAGCAGTTGCGCGGTGGTCTGCAGCTTCCGGGTTGACGACAGCAACACCGCGCGACGGGCATCCGTAACGCGAGGGCTGGTCAAGGAACCCCTGGCGAAGAGATCGGACGCCTTCTGCAGTTCTTCGAGGTCTGAGTGAAGCCCCTCTTCCTCCTTCTTCTGCTGCTCCGAGAGCACACGGATCTCGTCGTCTCCCCGCCTTACGCCGCTTTGAAGGAATGTCTTTTCCTGCTGAAAGTCACTCTGCTTCGTTTTCAAGTATTCCGTTTCTGCATTGACTATTTCCGAGATCGCCGATCGAGCTATGGGCACGTCCGTCAGAATGCCTGGATTGAGCTGCGTCGCCTCTCCAAGCTCGTTCTTGATGCGCCACATACGCGCCTGTTCCTTGGCGAGTTCTGTCCAAAGCGACCCGTACTCGCTCCTCAGATCCGCCGACTCGAGATACGGATTATTCATTCTGATACGCATGATGTCGTAGCCGCCTGCCACAGCAACGAGCTGACGCGCGGTGATGGACGGACGGTAAGGGTACTCGCCCGGCTTCGACACGTCCCCATTTACGTATATCGGTCTGTATTCCGCCACCGTCGTAGTGACTTGATCCGCGTCTATCACGATGACGGCCTCGCGCTGTCGAAACACCTTGCTCGCCAGTGCGGCACCAATCTTGTCCCGGACCTGCGGCAAGGGCAGGCCGGCTACTGGAAGCATTCCGACCAGTGGTAACGAAATATTCCCGTCCATTTGGACGGCACCACGATGCCGCAGTTCCGGCAGGCCCGCCACCGAGACCTCCAGCACGTCTCCGATGCTGACCCGATACTCAGCCTTTGCTTGAGGAACGAAAATCGTGAGGCCAACGGCCACCAAGCCCCATTTGATGCTGCGGCCGAGCGTGCTGCCGAAGACATCGGTATCGAAATCATTGCGCAGTCCGGTATTCCGCATGGTGGCAATTCCCTGCTTGGACGTGGTCCGTGAAGTTCTTCAAATCTCCTGATGGAAGGCAGCGCGCGCCGGCATCGCTATCGTCCGAGCGACCGTCCAGAGAAGCCATCCGCACGACTTGCCGTTCTTGCTCCCTCATTGGCGCTGGGTCGCTCAGTAACTCCTTCTGTTCGATTGATCAGGGCCGAGCATTGCGAGCGGATTTCTTTCCGGTAATTTTAATCCCGCGGTGCCGCAGCTCAACCGACCATCGTGGTTACCCCTCCCTACCCATTTATTGCCAGTTCGGACCGGCGGCTCCGATGCTACTGATTTGGCCAGGGGGACGGAATGGCTGGGTGGCAGAGTGCGATGAGTTACGCCTCCTTTACCAATTTGCCGGCCTCGACACGTTCGGTCGGCGTCGGCAGGACAGTCCCGGCACGCGTCGGCAAGAACCGACTGGCTGCCCTATTGGCATTGGCAGCAAGTACCGAATTCCTACTCATAACTGTAGCGGCCTATTTCGCCGCCATCCTTTATCATCGACTGATCCTGGGGCAGGTCCTGGTCTCGCCGGATCCCGCCAAGTACATTCAGGAATCCCTTCTGATTGCTACACTGGAGCTGCTCGTTTCCATTGCGCTCGGCCAATACTCCCGGATCCTGACGCAGCCCCGCCACATGTTCCTATGGAGTGGCGCAAGCAGCGTCTTCCTCGCATTCTCCTTCTTCCTCTCGATAATATTCGTTCTGAAAATCTCCGAAGAGTATTCACGCGCCACTGTGATCGCCCAGGCCGTGAGCGTCCTCCTCGCGGTACTTGGCACACGCGCAATATGGTTCTCACTACTGCAGCCGGCCATTGCCGCGGGACTGATCGACGCCAGACGCATCGTTCTAATTGGAGACCAGGGTCACTGCCTGCAGTTCTCCGTTCGAGCGATGGGCACCGGGATTCGCACCATCCACTCGTTCGACTTTCCGACGGCTCGCACCGGTGCCTCCGTAGCAGCACCTCCCGATGCGGCCCAAGCACTGCTTGATGCGCGCCAGCTTGTCGCAAACTGCCGGCCTCTCCGAGCAGATGACATTGTGATTTTGCCTTCGGAAGCGGAAGTTCCGTCTGCTCTCGCGCTTGCCAGCGCCCTGTCAGACCTCCCGGTTGACGTTCACGTCCTTCCTGTTGGATCCATCGATCTCATGGCCGTGTCGCGGATCACCCAGTTCGGCGACATGGTGACGATGCGGATCTTCCAGTGTCCCCTCGATCCTTTCAACCGGGCCATAAAGCGAGCTTTCGACGTCGCCGCTGCAATCGCCGGGCTGATTATGGTTAGCCCCCTCTTCGTCATCGTTGCCCTCGCAATCAAGCTCGACTCCCGTGGGCCGGTGTTCTTTCGCCAGACACGGCACGGCTACAACAACGAGCCGATTCGCGTGCTGAAGTTCAGATCGATGACCGTGATGGAGGAAGGCGACAGCTTCAGCCCTGTCACCAGACACGATCCACGGGTGACTCGTCTGGGACGCCTCATGCGCCAAACCAATGTCGATGAACTTCCACAGTTGTTCAACGTCCTGATCGGCAACATGTCGCTCGTCGGCCCGCGCCCACACGCAACCTCGCAAAACGAAGTGTTCGCTGAGCTGATTTCGTCATTTTCCCGCCGCCACAACGTCAAACCTGGCATTACAGGTTGGGCTCAGGTCAACGGGTACCGTGGCGAGACTGATACCCTCGAGAAGATGCAGCGTCGTGTGGAGCACGATCTCTACTACATCGACAACTGGTCACTCCTTCTCGATCTCAAAATCCTGGTCATGACCTTCTTTTCCAGAAAGGTGTATTGGAATGCCTATTAACGCGGCTACCTCTGCAGCATCTTCTGCCAGCCGACTTCTGTTTAGTGGATCGCACGGCGATAAGACCGAGATATCCGTCGTGTTGCGCCTGATGCCCAGCGCCCGGTAGTGTAACCGCCAGTACAGGTTCGTGAAAATGCTGCAGATTTATAGAACGGAAAGCTCGGTAAATCAGGACGATATGCCGCCTGACTCTCGGTCGCCTTACGAGTTTCTGGCAGAAGGGGTGGCCTTCATACGGCGACACCTGTCGATCATGGTCCTAGCCTTTCTGGCAACGGTTTTCATCGCTCTACTCTACCTCGTCGTTGCAGTACCAACGTTCACCGCAAACGTGAGACTCATCATAAATTCGAAAGCTGCACCGGGAGACACTGCGTCCGTTTCAACGATCACGGACAGTCAGATCGCAATCATAGAGTCTGAGGGTCTCGCTCGCGTCGTGATCCAAAAACTCGGTTTGGCAAACGATCCTGAATTTACCGGGCAAGGCTTCGCGCAGAGCATGAAAAGGTCGGTCTCTCGGCTGCTCGGCTGGAGGAAGCCAGAAACGGAATACAGCTTGATGCGCCAGGCTACGGATTCGTTCGCCCGCAAGCTTTCGGCGAAGCGCGTCGGCTTGACGTACATTATCGAGCTTTCCTACGAATCCTCCGACCCCGAGCGCGCGGCGACGATCCTGAACACTGTCGCCGAAACGTACATCGTGAGTCAGATGGACGCAAAGTACAAATCGGCTTTGCAAAATGAGAGGTGGATCAAGGATCGGACCAACGAATTGAGCAGCCAGGTGTCAGCTGCCAAGAAGGCTCTAACGGATAAGAGGAACGAGATCGCGGATTCCGCTGATGATGCAGGCAAGTCATCGAAATCGATGGCGAGCATGCAGGGAGAGCTCCGAGAACTGGAAGCCAAAGCGGAAGCCGCCGCAAGGACCTATGATAATTTTCTCCGTGTGCAGCGGTATATGGAAGCCGCGCAGCAGCAACCACCCTCATCGACGTTCGAGGCGTACCAGCTCACCGATGTGTCGCGTCCCTTGACGGCCAGTGCGCCGAAAGCCGGAATCGTGCTCGGGGTATCGATCGTTGCAGGGTTGCTTCTTGGCATCGCCATCGGAATGCTGCGAGATCTATCAGATCGAGCGGCCGCACCGGAGGGCTGGTCTGGAGGACGCGCAGTTGTTCCAATGGGCAAAGTCAGCGCCTCTAAACCCCAGTTGGACGGCTCGTCCGAGCTCGAAAGACATCGCGAGTACAAAGAGCCGAGTTTGGGCAGTTAGGCGCACGAAGGGGTTTGGATCGTGCGCAGGGCGCAGTCTTTGGTTAATCCCCCTCGCCACATGAATCCACAGCGGCAGTATTGGTGTCTCTTGATAAAGCCCGCCGAAAGGTCCGCACTCGGTCCGTCAATCGTCAAGTCGTTAGGATTGGAATAGCAAGGATGCTAGCCGCGTTTCTTTCCCAAGACCGCGTTCGCGCGGCCTTCCGTGGAGGCCAGCTCGGCACCTATCTGGCCGTCCTGGCAGCTGGATCCAGCGCCCGCGTGTTTGGGCTGGCCTCGCAGTTCATCGTGCTGATCATCCTTAACCGCATACTGTCCAAAGACAGTTTCGGCGACATGATGATCGCCTTTGGCTTCTATCGAGTTATTGGCATGGCATTCGGGATCGGCGCCTCGCTGGTGCTCATTTATCACGTGTCGCGGCATCCCAACGACAGAACCGCGGAAATCAGACTGCATCGCTATTCGGCTTTCTTCAGCGCCGCGGCTGCCGCCCTCGTCGCACTCGCAGGCTTTGTTCTCGCGGGGCCGATCGCGCATGCACTCGCCAAGCCGGGGCTGGAGGCCTGGTTCCGCGAACTCGCGCCATTTGGAATTTTCACCGTATTGCTGGTGACGTCGACCGGCGCACTCGAAGGGCGATCGCGCATCACGGAATCGATCGCGCTCGGAGAAGCCGCTCCCAACGCGGTGCGGATGGTGCTGTTGCCCGCCGTGGCGCTGTCGGGCCTGCCGAACGCATACGTTGCCCACGCCATGACTCTTTCAGTTCTCCTTCCATGGCTATGGTCCGCTCGGTCGTTGTGTGACCGCTCGGTCGGAGGTTGGCGGCCTTGGACCTCCTGGGACCTGAGCTACTGCGGCAAGTTCGTTGCCGCAACGCTCTTCGCCAATCAATTGGGCGCCGTCGACATCCTGGTCGCCGGTATGTTGTTCCCATCGGAAGTTGTAGCGGATTACGCGGTCGCCTCACGGATCGCAGCCCTTTACTCGTTCTTTCAGATCGTGCTGCTCAAGCGCTTTGCGCCGCGCGCCGCGCACATAATCCAGACGAAGGACCTCGCCGCGCTGCGCCAGGAGTACGTATTCTGCCGCAAGCTGATGGTCGGCTGCAGCGCGCTGAACATCGCAGGCATATTATGCATCGGCCCCTTCCTGCTGCCGCTATTCGGCAATTACACCAGCGCAGGGTCGTTCCTGGTGTGGCTGGCGATCCATTCTTTCATGCATTCGTTCTTTGCAACTTCGGACCGACTGCTGCTCATCGCCGGCCAGGCGAACGTCTCGCTCAGGACCACCGCCTCGACCTTCGGGGCGCTGGTCACCGCACCGTTCGTGATAGCGCCGTTACTCGGTCCGACGGCGATTCCGATCACGATGGCGCTCGCGTGTGCTCTGCTCTATCCGCTCGCGGCGCGCGTAAAAACCCTGTTCGATGTCAGGACATTCGAGCCGCGCGACCTGCTGGTGATCGGCGTCGGGATCACCGTCCTTGTCTCATACGCGATTACCGGTGCTGTGATATGGGGTATTGCGAGCGTGACCGTCCTTTCCGCTATCGCCCTTTATTACTCCCTGTCGGCCATTCGGCGGACTTGAGCATGATGCTCCATCCCGCATCGAATCCAGGCGGGTGCGCGAGCGAGCCAGCGCCGGGATATGAAGATCGGGTGTCCGCCAGGGCGACCTGTTGCCAATCGCGGTCCCTCAAGAAGCGCCTATGTTCCATCGGGCCGAACGTGCCGCGGCGCCGGCCGTGTCCATCGCCTCGAAATGTTCGGCGAGCGCGGGGATGTCGGTGAGGAGACCGGGAAACGGCAACTAACTAATTAATCGCTCGCGCGATTAAACGCGCTTCATGGTTCGCAAGGTGATGCGTCACCACGACCCGCAGCCCGATATGCCCGGGCGGGGCGGTGTTCAAGCCTCGCCACCACCGCCGCGACCTGCTGCTCAGCCCGAACGATACAGCGATGAACCGGATATTGTGAATGCGGCCGCCGCGACAGCGTTCACATGGCCCGCTTGCTGTCATCATGGTGTAGGCAGGGGTGTAGGCGGGACAGGCGCGCTTGAGATCATGCACGGTCCTGACGACCGGAATCCCGGCGGCGCGCAGGGTCGGCAATATCGAAGGCGAGCCTGCAGGAGCTTGATTTGCGGCGGTTAGTTCCGGCGGAATTCAAGCTCATCGGGGAAGTGCCTGCCCATGGCGTGGAACAATTTTCGGCACGACCTGCCAGCCGGCACCGTCGAGCATGCGATTCCTGCTCGAAAGACCGCTCCGGCCCTGCCCCGTGGGCAGAAGTATTTGTTGATCGACAGAAGGCAGGGTGAGGAGAGCCTCATGCCCTCTCTCCGACCTATTTGGCGCTGGCCTGAAGACGCAGCCCGAAGATTGACACCACAATCATGAACCACACGCCGTTGCCGTTGCTGAACAGCACGGATTCGAAGCCGCACAGGTAGAGCCCGAACAGCCAAGTCTGGATGAACATCAAGTTGAGCGCCGGATCGGCGCGGCCCGGAGGAGTGCGCACGTGGTCGATGAAAGGCCGGACGAATGCCCAACCGAGCGTCAGCACCAGGCCCACGAGGCCGGTCATCACCGCGATGTTGAGATAGCCATTGTGTGCATCGCTAGCGCGGTAACCCCACGGTCCGCGCCAGGTCCAGCTGTTCACCAGTTCACCCGTTCCCCAAAAGGCCTGAAATCCAAAGCCGGCGATTGGGTGCTGGGCGATATGATCGAGCGTGAACTGCCAGATATCGACCCGGCCCGTGAACGTCGGGTCCGGCATCAGTTCCTCGACCAACGTGTTCACGGAGGCAAACTGGACCGATCCGATCGTAAGGACGCCGATGACCGCCGGGACGCTGATCAGGACGATCAGCTTCGCGGCCGTACTGCGGAGCCACACAAATACGGCGCTGACGGCTAACGCAAACGGCAACAGCATGATCGGCGACTTCGCCTCGGTGAAGATGAGGAAAAACGTCGCCAGCGCGACGATCAGCGATCCGAGTGCGCCGCTCAGCGTACGAAAGATGTAAATGCCGAAAACGATGAGGATTGCCATGCCGGCCCCCGCCCCGTTCTTGTGGTCGAAACAGCCGCGCCAATTCCCGGCGAGCTGCGGTTCGGCAAGGTCGGTGACTTGATGGATGGAGACGTGCGGCGCAAATATTACTCCGGCATAACACAAAGCCAGGATGAACAAAGCGCCGACCGCCAGCAGTCGCGCAAAGTGGATGCGATCTTCCGGCAGAAGAACAAACATGCCGGCCTGGAACATCACGAAACTCGCCAGCACCAATCGACGCGCGGCGAGATCAGGGTGAAGCGAGAGGACCGCGGTGCAAGCGAACCACAGAAAAATTGCAACGAGGATGGGCGTCACTAATCGCGCAATATCGCGCAAATGGTGGGTCAGCGCAAACGCGCCCAGGGCGCCCGTCAACACTATCGCAATGATTTGCCCCGTGACGTTTGCGTTGGTTGAAAGTTCGAGCGCGCTCGCATCCGACTGGTCGGGAAACGGGCTCGCGGTCAACCACACCTGCAAAAATAAAGCCAGGAACAGCGTGCTGCGAATGAGACGGTCGCTTCCGGCGAACGGCCGGACGAGAGAATGCCGGCTCGCTGGCAGCGCGATCGTCACGATTTGGCCTCCTCGGCGTCGCGCGCGTGCATATTCGATTGCCCGCCGGGTATCTGGCAGCCCTGGTGCGCCGTCCCGTGGCGCTCGTGACGACGGTCCCGCAGGACAGTGCTTTCAATCCAGCTGGCCGGGGAACGACGCGGCCGCAACAAACCAGGCAAAAAGCAAAGAGCCATGGCGTTCCACGCCGCGACTGAGTAGAGGCCGAGCCGAACCGATCGCCAGCGTAGCGACATGCCGGCTAAGGGAAACAGGAATATCCCGCCGGCGGCAGCCGCCGAAAGCCAACCCGGCATTGCCAGCATTGTGAGCACCGTGACCCACCAGCCGGTCACGAGCAGGCATATCTTCCACTGGCGGTCGTTCCGCACGACGAACCAGAACTGTCGGCGACCCACAGCCGCTCTGACCAGCTCGCCTGGCGCCCAGGAGAACCGGCTGCGGACACGACGAAGCAACAGACGATAGGCACTCCCGGTGTGAGGCTCATGATGGGCGATCGGGCGGTCTATCTTGGCAAGCGCCCAGCCAGCGGCATGCAGCCGGGCACCCAGATCAAATTCCTCAAAGCCGTGGAGGTTACGGTCGGTCAGATAGCCGATCGACTCGATCGCCGTTCGACGATAGAACGCGCTGCCCTCCAGCCGCGTGACACGGCCGGGGTGGCGGGAAGGATTATGGCGCTTGCGTCGCTGTTCATATTCTTCGTTCACCAAGCTGGGCTCGGTGAGCACGCCGCCGACGCCGGCGAGGCTCGGATTTCGGCTCAGGGTGTCGATGGCGGCGGCCAGGAAACCGGAATGCACCTGCATATCGCCATCCATCAGCAGCAGATAGCGGCCGCGGCTGTACTGAAAACCGAGTTGCGCGCCCGACCCGCAGGATCGATCTTCGCTTCGGTTCAGCCGAACGATGAGGATCGGGTATCGGCGCGCAATCTCGACGGTACGATCACTCGAACCGCCATCGGCCAGGATTACCTCTCCGTCGCTTTCTTCGAGCGCGCCGAGCGCGCTTTCGATTGCCGCGGCGATATGACGTTCTTCATTCAGCGCCTTGATGATGATGCTGACAGTCGGTCCTGTTTCCGTGGACACATTCATTTCCTTAACGAACGTGGATTCCCGCCGCACAGCCGCCGGCCCCCTCGTCCAAATCGACGAAATCGATCTTGCTGTTCGGCAAGCCTATAAAACGAGTGACTCCCGGGCAAAGGGCCAAAGGGGCATCGAGAATGGTCAATCGAGTTACCGACACCAACCCCCGCGCAGCCGTTCGAGCTAGCCCAAATGGGATTGATGACCGGTCAAGCACTGCGCCTGCAGCCTGCCTCCCGTTGCTGCGGAGCCGATTACGCGCGCCAACTTTCTCAGTCTCTGTCAGCAAATCCCCTCCCTGCCCCTAACGAGCGGTGGCGCCTACCCCTCGTTGGACAGCAGGATCATGGCGCCGCGGGATCAAGGACCTGAGCTTGTTGACCACGCGGACGGCCAAACTGAGCCCCACCGGATTGGTCTTACGGAAGAAGGCCACCTTCCTTACATAGCCCTCGACATGCCATTTCGCGTGCGCACCGTCGCGGAAAAAGATTACGTCACCGACTCCATAGCGCTGTGGCGGCATGCCGTCACTCTCGAGCACGATCGATCCCTCGAGGATCACGATGGTCTCGTCGCAGTCGTAGTACCAGTTGAACTTGCCTTCGGTGCAGGACCAGATCAGCGTGCAGGCCGCGCGATCTGCGCTGACCGACAGCGCGCAGTTGCGGGCTTCCGGATTGCCTTCAATGATCCAGGATGGCTCAATCGGCGCTGGCTTGAGATCCACATTGCAATGACTAGTTTCGATAAGCGCGAGCGGCATCGGTCTCACCTCGAATTGAAAGCATCCCGGCGTGCCTGTTGCCGAGTTCTCCCGGGACTTGAACAATCCGATTTTTCGCAAAGAGTGTGAAGAGGCTACTTTGGACCGAGCAGCGTTCGTTGAGGCTCAAAAGAGGTACCTCGCGCCTTCTCGAAACCGAGATGAAGCTGAGAGCGACACTGACCGGGGAAATTCCTGTCCAAAATTGTTCCCTCCACGCCAACCGGAGGGATGGCTGCGACCGTCGATTTGGCTGTTTCACGCCGCACCGCACTTAGGTCATCAGTTCAGCTTCGGAGGTACCTCGCTTGGGGTCCATGTTCCTGGATATCCACCTTTGCACCGCCCACCCCGCAAGTGCGGTCTGTTAGATTGCCGCCAGCGGCTTCGCGCGGAACTGATCTCTGCGTGGATCCGTTCGACCATCACATGGGAAGCGTTGGACCAATGAACGTGCAGGAAGGGCAGCACCGGAACAAGGCCGGGCGGAAAGCAGAGTCGTACTCTCTCGTGATCGCGTCGCGTTCCGGCAGCGGGCGGTCGTCGTCACGGAAGCCGCGGCGACAAAGGCCGAAGCGTCCGAGCGCGAGGCGCGCTTTCCACGGAAGGCCATCGACGCGGCGCGCAAGGAGAGGCTTCTTGGCGCCCAGATCCCGATCGAGTTCGGCGAGGGATGGCGCGTTGATCTCCGAGGTGGCGGGTATGTGCTACGCTCTCGGCCGCGCCTGCAGCTCAGCTGGGTTGATCTGCGCCGATCCTATAACGGAGTTCGGACCATGATCCGGTGTCGCGAGATAGGAATAGCCGATCTTGACGCTGTTGCCCGTCTTCTGGCGCACGGTTTTACGCGCCACTCCCGCGACTGGTGGATGGTCGGACTTCGGCGACAGTCCGTGCGCGACGTACCCGAAGGTTACCCGCGTTTCGGCTACATGCTCGACTACGATGGGACGCCCGTCGGGATTCTGCTGTTGATCTACACCGCACGAGACGATGGCGGCGCGATCTCGATTCGCTGCAATCTCTCCAGTTGGTACGTAGAACCTGCCTACCGCAACTACGCGCCGATCCTGACCAAGGTCGCGCAGCGCCATGATCATGTCACCTACGTCAACATCAGCCCGGCGGACTGGACCTGGCCGACCATCGAGACCCAGGGTTTCCGCCCCTACTGCCGCGGCTTGTTCTTCTCATTCCCGGCACTATCGCGCCCGGCGAACGGCATGCGCGTCGAAATTGTCCCGCGAGATGCGAAGGCGGTCGAGAGCCTGTCCGAAGCCGACGTCGCGATTTTGACGCGGCACGCAGCTTACGGCTGCCTCGGCTTGGTGTGCCGCGCGGCCGACGGCCGCGGCTATCCCTTCGTCCTCCAGTCGATGCGCATCAAAGAACGGATCGCGCCTCCGGCGATGCAGCTGATCTATTGCCACGAGGTAGCCGATTATGTTGCCTGCGCCGGCGCCATCGGCCGATTCCTGCTCCGGCGCGGAAAGGTCGCGATCGCGCTCGACGCGAACGGCCGCATGAACGACCTGGTCGGCTTCTACAGGGAACGCCGCCGCAAATACTTCAAGGGTCCACAATGCCCCCGACTTGCCGATCTGTCGGATACCGAACTGGTGATCCACGGACCGTAACCCAGTGGCCCATATGGCCGCGTCAATTAATCCGCGGTCAAGTGGGTTCCAGAACCGCCTGATGGACCGGCTCGGGAACGTCTCGGAGTTCTGGACAATGCCAACGTGGTTCGTGGCACCGTCTACACGCCGGCGCCGATCGACACCTGCCTGAACGGCAATGCCCGGCAGCGCGTGATCGAACCCGCGTCAACGCTGCGCTATGCCGATTTCGTGGCCTCGGACGAGATCTTCTCAACCAGCAATTTCGCAAACTTGCGCCGGTGACCCGGATCGACGGTCGGCAGGTTATGCCGCGCGTGCATCACCAATCAGCATCCGAAAGGCCCGCTGGAGACCGCTCATTCGGGCCTGAAAACCCACTTTTGAGTCAACGAATTCACGAGGAAGCGCAAAGTGATTTAAGGGCAGAGTGTCTAGGGGTCCAGGCCGTGTAGTTACCGCCGTCAAAAAGCCCACTGCGCTGCAGAGTTGCTCTTCGCGAGGACCAGATGCTTTAGGGTTGCCATATGGATAAGCGAAGTGCCGCACCGGCGTTTGGGTCAGGTTCTGGAGATAGTTTCGGTTATCGGCCATTTCCGCTCGCGCGGCAGCACTATCAAGATTCTTGAGCGCTGGGTGCGAGGTCGTGTGCCCGCCAATCGACGCGAGTGGATGATGTGACAGAACCTGAATTTCCCGTTCGTCAAGCAAATATGCGTCGTTCAATGCAGGAAGCGATATACCAGCTTTGCGGAAGGTCGGAGCAAGCATGGCCGCACGATGATAATCCTCATGAACCCATTGTGTGGCACGGGCTAACACGGATACCTTCGCCTGAACGTCAGGACAATGGAATCGGGTCTCCATTGCATCGACCGTAACATCATCCCGTGAGCGAATTAATTCGCGCAATCCAAGCCACCACGATTCTAGGGTTCGCGTGGGAGCACCAGTCGGCACATACACCATGAACGGCGCATTATGACGCTCTAGGATTGGAAGCGCCACCGAAACATTGTCTCGGTAAGCGTCATCGAAAGTAAGCACTGCATAACGACGCGATCGGTCGTCCCTCGACACTCGATCAAGGCATTCGTCGAGGCTCACAATTTCCCACCCTTCTCGCCGCAGCCAACTCAGTGAGTGCTCAAATAGGGAAACTGATGTCCCGGTTTCCAATTCAGATCGAAACTCTCTCTGTATCTCGTGGAAGACGATTATCGCGGCGCGGCCCGCAAATTGACTTCGAACGGCCGGCATAAGCCCAGCCCAGCTAACCCCGTGGCACACGAGATCCTTCAGTTGCTGTTTCATGGAGCCAGGGACCACCTCTGCTCGGACAACCCAATTTCGATGAGCGGAAGCATCGCATCGAACGAGCGGATTTGCCAAGACCACCACTAGTCTCGTGCGGACGCCTCTTTGTGGGTACTCCGGACTCCCTCCCAGTAACGCCTTTTAGCCCCGCATCGACATCGGCGAGTGGCCTAACGTGACCGTCAGCAAGGTCATCCTCGCTGAAACAGCATGACCATATTGGTGAGCACGGGGTCGTTCCATGTTGCGTGTGATGATGCTTGGATTGCGCGGATTTCCCGGCGTGCAAGGCGGAGTGGAAGCTCACGCGGAGCACTTGTGCCGGATGTTGAGGGAGCTGGATTGTGATGTTGAGGTGGTCGTGCGTTCCGCCTATGTGCCGCGTGATCGCGGCGACGGCTGGAAGGGGGTGCGCTACCTGCGAATCTGGTCGCCCAAGTCCCGGGCTCTTGAAACGATAGTTCATTCGTTCCTGGGCGTGCTGGCCGCAGCTTGGCGGCGCCCGCAGGTCCTGCACATCCAGGCAATCGGACCCTCTTTGATGGTGCCGTTGGCACGCTTGTTGGGACTGCATGTGGTTGTGACGCATCATGGCCCTGATTATGATCGAGAGAAATGGGGGCTATTTGCCAAGGCAGTTCTCCGTGCTGGAGAGGCATGGGGGATGCGGTTCTGCAACCGCCGTATTGTAATCTCTCAGACGATCCGCAACCTCATACGTCACAAATACGGTCTGGAATCGTACGTGATACCTAACGGTGTCGCCCTGCCGGAAATTCCGAGCAGCACTTCGGCGTTGCAAACGTTTGGGCTGACACCGGGTCGATACGTGTTGACGGTGACCCGTATGGTGCCAGAGAAGCGGCACAAGGATCTGATCGCGGCCTACGCGACAGCTAAGCTGAACGGATGGAAGCTTGTGGTGATTGGGGCTTCCGATCACCCGGACGCATACGCTGCGGAAGTGGCGGCGCTTGTCCATGCGACCCCAGGCGCGATCTTGGCCGGATTCCAGACCGGCCTTCCGCTCCGCGAGCTGTATGCTCATGCCGGCGTTTTCGTCCTACCATCTTCTCACGAAGGTTTGCCGATCGTGCTGCTGGAGGCATTGAGTTACGGGCTTCCCGTGATCGCCAGTGATCTCCCCGCGCATCTGGAGATTGGATTGCAGGCGAAGCACTATTTTCCTTTGGGGGATGTGCCTGCACTTGCGGCTCGATTGGAGTCCTTCGCGGGCATGCCGTGGCCGGTGGAAATGCGCGAGAGCACTCGCCGATGGGTCGCCGAGCGTTATGACTGGCACTCCGTGGTGAAGCAGACCATCAGGGTATATCGAAGAGCGGTACGCAGCGGAGAAGCCGAACTTAGGCGGCATAAAGCGTCGGCTGGGTGAACAAACGTCGGCTTGGGAACGAGACTGCGCGGATGAAGGTGCTGATGGCCAATAAGTTTTTCTTCCCCAAAGGCGGGGCGGAAGTCGTCATGTTTCAGGAGCGCGACTACCTGTTGCACTCGGGCGAGCAAGTGATCGATTTCTCGATGCACGACGAACGGAATCGTGAATCACCTTACGCATCCCATTTCGTATCCAACAAGGACTATCGCAAAGGCGGCAAGCTGTCGAAGCTGAGCCCCGCGCTTTCGTTCATTCATTCGCGAGAGGCAGTAAGCAAGATCGCTGCGCTCATCGACAAGACGCAACCAGATCTGATGCACTGCCATAACATCTATCATCAGATAACGCCCTCGATCATCAGCATTGCCAAGTCGCGAGGCATTCCGGTTGTGTTGACGCTGCACGATTTCAAGCCGGTGTGCCCGGCATATTTGCGTCTGCGAGAGGGTCGCCCTTGTTCGCTGTGCCTGGACGGAGATTTCCGCCACGTCTTGAGGAACCGCTGTGCCGGCGGAGCCATCGCTGACAGTGCCCTGCTCTACGCAGAAGCAGCAATTCAGCGTTGGCTCGGCAGCTATGAAAAGGTGGATCGATTTCTTGCGCCTAGCCAGTTCATGCGTGATGCGGTTTTGCATCGGTTCCGATCGGAACAGGTCGTATTGCTCTATAATGGGGTAGATACCGCCGAAATCGACGCGAGCGCGCAGGACGACGGATATGTTCTCTATTTGGGGCGGCTTTCCAGAGAAAAGGGCGTCGAGACTCTGTTGCGGGCCCATGAGGCTGCCGGCAGCTGGGACCTGGTGGTTGCGGGGACCGGTCCTTTGGAGCGTGGCTTGCAGATGCGATACCCCAACGCGCGGTTTGTTGGCCAGCTGTCAGGACAGCCCCTGAAGGCGACGATCCGTGGCGCCTCGGCAATCGTCGTGCCGTCAGAGTGGTACGAGAATTGTCCAATGTCGGTGCTGGAAGCGATGGCTCATGGCAAACCCGTTGTGGCGAGCCGGATAGGCGGCATTCCGGAACTCGTTGTTGAAGGCGAGACGGGAGTCTTGTTCGAGCCAGGCGATGCCGAGGAACTCCAACGTCACATCAGCCGCTTGATGCGCGATCCTTCGCTGCGTGCGCGCATGGGTGCTGCGGGGCGGATTCGAGCAGAGCGGCACTTCTCCATCGAGAAACACAACGCCAATTTGACAGACACCTACCGATCACTGGTGAGTGCGTGAGGGTGGATCAGAGCGCGGCGCCAAAGACGTGCTTGCCGCGAACGTCGCGCAAGCCTGTGAGATGGGAGCGTAGCCTCAGGTCTGACGACCCCCCGCGCGACACGACTCGCCGGCTTCTCGGACGGCGAAACCTCTCGTCCGCGTCGGTGGCTGCTGATTGTATCATCGACCCAATTGGATCCATAAATACCATGAAAAACTATCTTGCTCTTCCGCTCCCGGCTCTCATGTTCCTCGGCGCCCTCGTCTCATCGGCGAGCGCCGAGACCAAGCGTCCGGCGCCCCAACCCATCTGCACTTCATTATCTATCGATTGTGTAGTTTCGCAGAATTCCGGATATGACAACGGACTATATCCGTACGGAGTCCCGACCATATTCGGGTGGTATGCAGGTGGCCCCGCTGCCACGGGGAACGGCGCTCCTCCTTCCGACTTCCTTGCACTAACTGGTTGGGGACAAATATATCCGCAAGTCGGTGCTTCGAACGTAGCTGCCAATGTTTATCTGAAGGATTATCGGGTTTATGTGCACTTGACGAGTGGCGGCTGGCAACTCGTACAAGATCAAGCCATGAATTCTGTCGCAGGCGGGCATTACGTGGCAGATTTCTCCAACGACTCCTCTTCGCCAATGAGTCTCGTCGTTCAGCCTGACGGAAGCGCAAGAATGGCCTCGCCGGCTTCCGGCCACAACGATCACTTCTGGATTTTTCCGAGGGGCTCGTATACTCCCGGAACAGTCGACGGGGTGTTTTCGATCGCACAGCTGCGCACCGATAACGCAAGGGCAAATCTGATCGCAAACTTTGGCGCTGACTGGTGGAGAAGCGCCTCAGCTCCGTACCTCAACCAAGATGGAGTATTTGTAAATAATCCCGCCGTCGGCATGGGCGCCTGGGTCAAGTTGACCACGACGTACCAGTATTTCTTCTTCACGACCATGACCAAATCGCAACTACAAGCCGAACCGCCTCCGCCATTGAAATAGCTTATCTATCGGCGTTTCCAGGACAACGCATTTTCTTTGAAGGGCCTTAAGAGCAGAGGCGGGCGTTTCGGTCGTCGATCTGTGCCGCAAACATGGCGTGACACGTCCAGCATTCAAACAACGCCAGCGATACAATAATCGTTTCTGGCCCGTGGTGCGCGGCACTTTCACGCCCGGAACGTCAACGGTGTCCTCGTTGAAGCGCAGATGAAGATCAACGATCCGAACGCAAATCTGGTGGCCCGGCTCGACGCTGATTGGTAGCGAAACGCCACGGCTCCGTACGCGGGGCGAACGCGAACAACACCGCTGCCGGTTTGAAAGTGCATCAAGCTGGCGACGCCGTGCCGCACGCTGTACCACTCATCGCTGAGTCCAAAGCGACTGGAAGCTCCGGCCAGCCTGCTCAACACCCCTCGCCCCTCGGCTACCTCTGTGGCGAAGTCGGTGGGGAGCGTCGACCGATCCGCAAGCTTGGTTCGCCGACGCTTTGGGACGACCCGCATGACGCTCCCGTCCCAGCGACGCCGCCGTAAATCTGACAGAAAAATCCAACGTGGGTGTTTTGAACCGGCCTGTCGACCGCGTTTCGACGAAATATCCGCACGTATAGGGCCATATACATGTGTTTAAAATCACTTTTTGGAAGTCTTTTCGCCATTTTTGCTTACTAACCAACCGATCAGCAGTCGGGGGGGCAATTCCCACTGCATTTGGAATCCGCTCGCAGTCCGAGGGCTGCGATGCGTTGGAATCCGCTCGCAGTCCGAGCGTTGAAATGTGTTCGCGGTCCCAGACTGCGAGCAAGCAATATGTCGTGCGCCCGCTATGCCCGGCAGTGGAATTCCGACTTCAACTTCAACTTCAACTTTCCTGCAAAGGAGATCTTAGTGTCCACAAGCGCTTTGAACGAAGCCATCTATCAAAATACGCCTGGGAACAGCGAAGGATACCCGCTAGGCGTCCCTTCGAGCTGGGGCTGGTATAAGGGCGCACTGGTTGCCAACGACAACCCGCCTTCCAATTTCTCGGCTGTCACGGGATGGGGGGTGGTCTATAATCAGGCCGGAGTGCCGCTCAGCCCGAGCCCGTCGGACGACACTGTACAGATCGCGAATTTCCGTACGTATGTGCATCTCACAAATGGCGACTGGGTCCTGGTGCAAAACCAGTCGACGCAGGGCATCAGTGGGCACCATTATGTCGCTGACTTCGCTGGTAATGCAAGTGTGCCATGGCAACAGCAAAAATTGTCCGATGGCACCGTAAGCGTGGATGCGCCTACAAGCGGATACAACGACCATTTCTGGCCCACGGGGCGCGGAACTTACTCACCCGGAACGGTCGACGGCATTTTCGTCGTAGCGGAAATGAAGACCAACGATCCGAATGCGAATCTGGTGGCCCAGCTCGGCGCCGATTGGTGGGTAAGCCCCAGCGCTGGATTTGTCAGCGGATTTAACAACAATCCCTTGGCCGGGAACAACAACTGGACCAAACTGACAACCGAGTATCAGCAGGTCTATTTCACTACGCTCACTCCGGCCCAATTGACGGCAGATCCGGCGCCTGGCCTGGAACCCGGTCCGGGGACGCCCACCACGCCCACGAATCCAACCAATCCAACCAATCCGGTAAACCTCGCTCCGACAGTGACGCAGGCGTCCGCTTTACCGGGAACGGGAATCGAGCATGTCGGCGATACCATCACATTGACGCTCGGCTTCAGCGAGGCCGTGACCGTCACCGGTAGGCCTACGCTGTCGCTCAATGATGGCGGCCAGGCCACCTATTTCGGCGGGTCGGGCTCGAATACGCTCACCTTCAAAACGACGGTCGCGGCGACCGACCGCGATACCTCGGCGCTTGCCATCACCGGCGTCAATTTGGCCGGCGGGAGCATCAAGGATGCATTAGGCCTGGCGGCGAACCTTTCGGGCGCGTTGAAGACCTTCGCCGGTCTCCAGGTCGATGTCGATCCGATCACACCGACGAACCCGACCTTGCCGACGAACCCGACCTTGCCGACGAACCCGACTTCACCGACGTCTCCATCCTCGGTCAAGCCGGTCCTCACCGTCGCGGATCACACGCTCACGGTGAACGGCAGGGGCGGTACGGCCGACCTCGGGGTGAAGGTGTCAACTACCGATCCCAACGACAAAGTGACCGTGAACATCAGGGGATTGGCGTCGTACGAGACGATCACCGACGGCCTCGGTCACACGTTCAGTGGCAGAGACATCACCTTGACGAAGGCGCAGGTTGACAGCGGACTGACGCTGCACAACTACTACCGAGGCTCGCGCGATCCGGTCGACACAATCACGCTGACCGCAACCGCCAAGGACCCGGTCACCGGCGCCGTTACGACATCCTCGACGAAGTGGATGACCCTGTCGGATGCTCCGTCTGCGACCACCACGACTCCGACCACGCCGACCACCACGACGCCGCAAACCCCCACGGTAATGGCGCCTGCGACTGCTACCACGAGCCCGGTCACCAGCACGCTGACGGCCTCCGCACCACAGTCGATCACCGTGACGGCTGGCCCACCTGCGACCACCACGGCCACGGCGCCTGCGACCAGCACTGCCGTGGCGTCCCAGGCAAACCAGAGCTTTGCGCTGCTGAACCAGTATATGGCCGCCAGCCCAGGCCGGGTCGATTCCGGTCAGATTGTGTCGGCCATATCGAATGGCACGACCTGGGGTCAGGAATCGTTCCTCACCAGACCACCAGCTTCATGATCCGCTTCCGCACCCGGGCGCTCGCCGCCCGGGTGCGGCAACATCGAAATTTGGGAATGCATGAGAAGGAACATCGGAAGCGGTCGGTAGCCGCGAAGGGTTGAGTAGAAAACATGGCGATCCAGAATGGAAATGCCCACGCCGCAGATCTAGGGCTCCGAGCCCTGGCTCTGTTCCTACGGATTCATGGCGTAAACGCTACGCCAGAGCAGCTCCGCGATCGATGCGGAAGCGACGCAATCGGCATCCGCGCAATGCTGCGCTGCGCGCGCGAGTTTGGAGTCGATCTCGGTTCGCGGACGACGCATTGGCAGCGACTTGCGGGCATCCAGCTGCCCGGCATCGCAGCGCTGCGTGACGGCGGATTTTTGCTTCTCGGAAAAATCGACGACAGGGGTGCGCTTGTGCTGCATCCGACCTGGTCAAATCCCAGGGTGATGACGCGCGCGGAATTCGAGGAAATCTGGGACGGCCGCTTGATCCTGCCCGGACCTCAGAACGTCGCTAATCGGGTGCTTCATGCACTCGCCGGCGTCAGCACCCGCGGAGTTGAGCTGGCGCGCCATGCCGGCGACGCCCTGGTGCGTGCCGTCGGGCCTTTGATGCCTACGCGCGATACCTTGATGCGCACGCGCGATACCTTGATGAAAGCCCGCGATACCTTGATGCGTGGACGTTTCGCCGCTCGAGGCGATATCGCTTCCCCGCCGGTGAACACCGAAGTCGCGGCGGCGAGTCCCGAATCCGACAATGCCGATGACTCCGCGCTCGTTGCGCTGACGATATTGCTGCGTAGCCATGGTATCGCGGCCGACCCGGGTCAAATCCGCCATCGGATAGGCGCGGCGCGCGTAGGTGTCACCGAAATCCTGCGCTGTGCCAAGGAATTTGGGCTCAAGGCACGGGTACAGAAGACGAGCTGGAAGCGGCTTGCGGTTACCCCGCTGCCGGGGATCGCCGTGCTGCGCGACGGCGGATTTCTGGTCCTCGGCAAAGTGGTCGACGACAATCTCCTCGTTCAGCGCCCGTTGTCCCCCCGACCCGAAACAATGACGCAGGCCGAACTGGAGGCCATCTGGGACGGCGACATCATCCTGATGGCCCGGCGCGCGACCCTGACAGATCTCTCCCGGCGTTTCGATATCGGCTGGTTTGTCGGTGCAGTCCACAAGTATCGCAGCCTGCTCAGCGAGGTGCTGGTCGCCTCCTTCTTCATTCAGGTCTTTGCCGTCGTTTCACCGCTGTTCTTCCAGGTGGTCATCGACAAGGTGCTCGTGCATCGAAGCATGAGCACGCTGGACGTTCTGATCATCGGCCTGGTCGCCCTCACCGTTTTCGAGGCCATTCTCGAAACGCTGCGCGTCTATCTGTTCGCGCACACGACAAACCGTATCGACGTCGAACTCGGCGCCCGGCTGTTTCGTCACCTGATGGCGCTGCCGATCGCCTATTTCCAGGTCCGCCGTGTCGGCGATTCGGTGGCACGCGTCCGCGAGCTCGAGAATATCCGCCAGTTCCTGACGAGCTCGGCCCTTACGCTGGTCATCGATCTCCTGTTCACGGTCGTTTTCCTTGCGGTAATGTTCTACTACTCGACGACGTTGACGCTGATCGTCCTCGCGTCCTTCCCGTTCTACATCGGGATCTCCGCAGGAGTTGCCCCGCTGTTTCGCCGGCGCCTCGATGAGAAGTTCAATCGCGGATCCGAGAATCAGGCCTTCCTGGTCGAGAGCGTCACCGGCGTCGAAACCCTGAAAGCCATGGCCGTCGAGCCGCAGATGCAACGCCGCTGGGAGGAGCAACTTGCCGGCTATGTGGCTGCAAGCTTCCGCGTGCTCAGCCTGAACAACACGGCGAGCCAGGCAGTGCAGATGATCAACAAGCTGGTCATCGCCGCAATCCTCTACTTCGGCGCCAGGCTCGTGATCGGCGGGGAACTGACAGTCGGGGAGCTCGTTGCGTTCAACATGCTGGCCGCGCGCGTCAGCACGCCGGTGCTGCGGCTCGCACAGATCTGGCAGGATTTCCATCAGGCCCGGCTGTCGATCGATCGTCTCGGCGACATCCTCAACACCCAACCCGAGCCGAGCTTCAATCCTGGCCGCGCCGCGCTGCCGGCGATCCGCGGCAAGGTCACGTTCGAGCACGCGACCTTCCGCTACCGCATCGACGGCCCCGAGGTGCTGCACAACGTCTCCTTCAGCGTCGAGCCCGGCCAGGTCGTCGGCATCGTGGGCTCCTCGGGTTCGGGCAAGAGCACCATCACCAAGCTGATCCAGCGCCTCTATGTGCCGGAGAGCGGGCGCGTGCTGGTTGATGGCGTCGATCTCTCGATGGTTGATCTGAGCTGGCTGCGACGACAGATAGGTGTCGTGCTGCAGGAGAACGTGCTCTTCAACCGCTCGGTTCGCGAGAACATCGCACTCGCCGATCCGGCCATGCCGATGGAGCGAGTCATCGAGGCGGCATCGCTCGCCGGCGCTCACGACTTCATCCTTGAGCTACCCGAAGGTTACGACACCGTCGTGGGCGAACGCGGCAGCAGCCTGTCAGGCGGGCAACGCCAGCGTATCGCGATCGCGCGCGCACTTATCACCGATCCGCGCATCCTCATCTTCGACGAGGCGACAAGCGCCCTGGACTACGAAAGCGAGCGCGCTATCCAGCAGAACATGAAACAAATTTCTGCCGGACGGACCGTCTTCGTCATCGCGCACCGGCTCTCTACCGTGCGCAATGCGAACCGGATCATTACGATCGAGCATGGTCGGATCGTTGAGGACGGCAGCCATGATGAGCTGATCCGCACGAACGGTCGTTACGCAAACCTTCACTATTTGCAGGCTGGTATCCATGACGTCCGCTAACCGAAACGTCGTTGCATTTCCGAGAGCCGAAGTTCGCCGGCGCGAGAACGAAATTGCGTTCCTGCCGGCGGCGCTCGAAATCACCGAATCGCCTCCGTCGCCGATCGGGCGTGCGATCGGGGCGAGTATCATCGCACTCTTCTGCGTCGCGCTGGCTTGGGCGTCGCTCGGCAGCGTCGATATCGTCGCCAGCGCGACGGGCAAGATCGTGCCGGGTGGGCGCACAAAGCTGATCCAGCCGTTCGAAACCGGCGTTGTCCGCGCCATCCAGGTTCGCGACGGACAGCGTGTCAAGGCCGGTGACGTCCTGATCGAGCTCGACCCGACGATGACGGAAGCCGACCAGGAGCGCCAAAAGAGCGATCTCCTTGCGGCCGAGCTCGAAGTCGCGCGGCTGCGCGCGGCACTGGCGGCTGATCCGCTCGCCGCCTTCCGGCCGCCGCAGAGCGCAAGCGCCGCCGAGGTCGAAATGCATCGCCAGTTCCTGATCAGCCAGCGCGCCGAACAGAACGCCAAGCTCGCGGAGATCGAGCGCCAGCTGGGTCAGAAGGAAGCGGAACGGGCGACCACGTCGGCGAGCGCGGCGAAGCTGCAGGCGACGATACCGGTGCTGCAGGAACGCGTCGACATCCGCAAAGGCCTCGTCGAGAAGGCATTGGCCTCGAAGGTCATCTACCTCTCGGAGTACCAGGAGCTGGTCGGCCTTCAGCAGGACCTCCTCTTGCAGCAAAGTCGACTGCTCGAAGCCGACGCAGCCACCGCGTTGCTGAAGGAAACGAAGGAAAGGACCGCAGCGGAGTATCGGCGCACGACCTATGACGCACTTGCGAAGGCCGAGCAGAAGGCTGCGAACGCCGCGCAGGAGGTGGTCAAGGCGGACCGGCGCACGAAACTACAGCGCTTGACCGCACCGGTCGACGGCATCGTGCAGCAGCTTGCCGTTCATACGGTGGGTGGCGTGGTGACGCCGGCACAGGCGCTGGCCGTGGTAGTTCCGAGCGACAGCCAGCTCGAGATCGAGGCCATGCTCTCCAATCGCGATATTGGCTTCGTTCATCCGGGACTGAAGGCCGAGATCAAGGTCGACACCTTCAACTTCACGCGTTATGGGCTCCTTCATGGCGACGTGCTCAGCGTGTCGTCAGATGCCATCACGCGCGACAGGCCGCAGAGCGGTTCGAATGACCGGGGATCGGGTACAGCGCAGAGCAGCAGTGAGCCGAAAGGTCAAGAACTGGAATATGCCGCGCGCATCTCACTCGACCGTCCGGAGATGCAGGTGGAGGACAAGCTCGTCAAGCTCGGCCCCGGAATGGCGGTGACGGTTGAAATCAAGACCGGCACGCGCAGGATCATCAGCTACCTTCTGTCGCCGCTGGCGCGATACAAGCAGGAGTCGATGCGAGAGCGGTAGACGAAGCGGAACACCATCGGTGAGCCTTACGGGTAATTGGCGGCGGACAATTGCCCGTAAGGCGCTGCCCGCTTTCGAACGAAGCACCTGCCGGGAGATGCCGGCCGTGGAGACGATTGCGCGGATGTCGCCAGTCGATTGGTGTATGCGCTAGCGACGCAGCGCTTCCAGCCGCGCTTTCGCCTCCTGGATTCCCGCGGCGTCGGCCCTGGCATAGAGACCTTGCGCCTTGCTCGCATCGCCGCGCGTGCCCTGAGTTTTCCATTTCGCAAGGATCAATGGGTCGTAGGTTTCTGCCAGCGCGAAGCTCGCCTGGGCGCTGCCCATCTCGACGGCACGCTCAAGTACAAGCCGCGCAGCGCCTATATCGCCCTGCCGGAGCAGCGCGCTCGCGCGCGCAACCAACCCTGTCGCCACCGCGGCTTGCTCGGAATCGAGCTGAGCATCGCCACGCGGGGGCGCCGCTGGTGCCCACTCGGCACGCGCCTCTGCAAGATCCTGCTGCAACCACGCGGGCCGCTCGCGCTGGTCCTGTGCCGATTTGCGAGGCAACGGCGCGCCGTTTGCAGCCGCCTCTCTGAGTTCCGCCGCTTCGCCTCCAGCTTTGCGGGCTTGCGCCTTGTACGCATAGATAGCGCTCCGCGTCATCGAGAGGCCTTCAAGCAAATCGGCCGTTTCGTGCTCTTTTTGGGTCGATCGCCTCAACTCCGCGGCACTGGCTACCGTCGCCTGCTTCCGCCGTGTAGCTTCCTCGTCGGCCTTTGCCGCCAGCGCGGTCTGGGTCTCGACATCACGCCGCGCCGCTGCAAGCTCCTGCTCCAGCCGCGCGGATCGCTCACGCTCCCGTTGCCGGGACTTCTGCAGCTCCGCCGCGCCGCTCTCCCCCGCCGCTTTCAGCCGGGAAGTTTCCTCACCCGCCTTCGTCGCCAGCGCGGTCTGGGTCTCGACATCACGCCGTGCCGCTGCAAGCTCCTGCTCCAGCCGCGCGGATCGCTCACGCTCCTGTTGCCGGGACTTCTGCAGCTCTGCCGCGCCGCTCTCCCCCGCCGCCTTCAGCCGGGAAGTTTCCTCCCCTGCTTTCGTCGCCAGCGCGGTCTGGGTCTCGACATCACGCCGTGCCGCTGCAAGCTCCTGCTCCAGCCGCGCGGATCGCTCACGCTCCTGTTGCCGGGACTTCTGCAGCTCCGCCGCGCCGCTCTCCCTTTCCTGTTTCAGCCGGAACGCTTCCTCACCCGCTTTCACCGCCAGCGCAGCCTGGGTCTCGACGTCACGTCGGGCAACCGCCAGATCCTGCTCCAGACGCGCGAACCGCTCGCGCTCGTCCGGAGCGGCTTTGCCAGGCGACGGCGCGCCGTTTGCGGCTGCTTGCCTGAGTTCTGCCGCTTCGTCTCCAGCTTTGCGGGCCTGAGCTTCGTATGCATAGATCGCGCTCCGCGTCAGGGAGAGGTCTTGTGCCAGCGCGTCGGCCCTTGCGCGCGACTGCCTCAGTTCGGCAGCCCCGGCTTCCGCCGCCTGCTTCCGCCGCAAAACCTCCTCGCTTGCCTTTGCCGCCAGCGCGGCCTGGGTCTCGACATCACCCCGCGCTGCCGCAAGATCCTGCTCCAGCCGGGCGGACCGCTCGCGCTCCTGGTGCAGGGATCTCTGCAGCTCTGCGCCGCTCTCTCCCGCCGCTTTCAACAGGGCAGTTTCCTCACCCGCTTTCTTCGCCAGCGCGGTCAGGGTCTCGACATCATTCCGCACCGTCGCCAGATCCTGTTCCAGCCGCGCGGACCGCTCGCGCTCCTGGTGCAGGGACTTCTGCAGTTCCGCAGCGATGCTCTCCCCCGCCTGTTTCGACCGGGACGCTTCCTCGCCTGCCCTTGCAGCCAATGCGGTCTGGGTCCCGACATCGCGTCGCGCCGCCGCGAGGTCCTGCTCCAGCCGGTCTGCCAGCTCACGCGCCTGTTGCAGGGAGTTCTGCAACTCCGCCGCACCGCTCGGCGCAGCCTGCCTCATGCGCGCGGTTTCTTCGACCGCTTTAGCCGCTAGCGCGCTCTGGGTTTCGACATCCCTTCGCGCTGCGGCAAGACCCTGCTCCAGCCTCTCGGCCCGATCGCGCTCTTGCTCGAGACGTTGCAGCAACTCGATATCGCGCCTTGCATTGCTGAGTTCGCGCGACAGGGTCTCCGCCCAGTGAAGTTCCTGTTCCGGAGACTGCCTTGTGTCGCCGATCGTCGCTTGGACAACCTGCACCGATTTGCCGTAGCCGCCCCGGCTCGGCAGCAGGGTTACCAAATTGCCATCACCCTCCGTTCCAACGGAATCGAGATTGCGGGCAGCCGTCGCGTGCTGCGCATCGGCCAAGGGTCGCACTCGATCGGGGGACGCCTGCGTTTCCGACGCCCATGTCATTGCGAGCATGGCGGCGGCCATCCACAGGGGCACGGATCGTCCGGGCACAGGCAGTTGCCTCATTGTCCTTTGCAATGTCTTCTGCCCAAACGGCGGCGTGTCCGAATCGTTGCGCGACGCGCTTTCGATATCGGAGACGGTATTTAATCCGTCACTGGGAATAACCGTGCGGCCCATCTGCAATCACCCGTCGCTTGGCGATGCGACCCGTTCAGGTCGCGCTATTATACGCCCCGCCGCTACGCAAATCCTATGATTCGCATGGGGGACCCCCACCCCTTTCGGGTTAGGGTTTTACATAGGACCAACCCTTCTCCTGCAGCTCCATCACGCGCACGACGCCTGACTTCACCACCTCCGCCTGACGAACAATCGGGATGTCCTTGTTCTCGGCCTTGTGCATTCTTTCCTGAGTGTTGCCGCAGGCCTTGAACGATACCTCCGGCGTGCTCAGCGCCATCTCCTCGATACGGGCCTTTACCGGCGAGGTGTCATCGCGCAGCATATGCAGGCCGGGCCCGAACGTGACCACCTCGATTTTCACCTTCTCGCCGGCATCCTTGTAGTATTGCGCAACGTTCGTTGCATTGTTGAGCGCGAGATTCATGGCGGCGGGGTCGTTCGTGTTCACCTGCAAAATCAAACGGTGCGCCTTGGTGTCGGCAAGCCGAGCGTTGGCGGCGAGAGGGGATCGTGCCCTTTCAAGAGGGGCTCGTGCCCTTTTTTGTTTGGTTGCTTTGTTATGTGTGGTGGCCCTTGCCGCAATGCGCTGATGGGGCGGAGCGGGCTCCGTCGTTGTCGGCACCCAATACCGTCCGCCTTGCTCCGCCGCAGCGAATGGCGCGGCGAACAGTACCGTTGCCGCCGCCATGGTGATTACCCGCGCAATATACTGAAACATGCTCATGATGCCTCTCCTATCAATACACGTTGTTGGACCGCTCATCCGTTAGGTTTCGTGGCTGGATGTGGCCACCTGCACACAGTGGCCATCTTCGTACGCACCGCCTCCAGCCCGCCTAGCGAGAACACTGCATCCAGAGCAGTCCCCATCCGGGATGTAAGGTGAACACTGAGGCTTCCGCTGTCTGGAAGAGATTGCAGCAAGCGAACAACGTCGCCCCCGAACGCCACTCCGATTCCGGACGTCGGCGCTGTTGCCGCGATCTGCAGCCCCTGACCATCGTTGACGCGATAGGAAATCGCATAATCGGTGCCGCGACCGGAAACGCCGGGCCCGGCGACCACCAGTTCGCTCCGCCCGCCGCGGCAGCGAATCGAAAGCTTCACTCCGGATTCGCCTGCACCATCGCGTGACGATGTTGTGGCGGTAGCGACCGGTGAATAGTCGACGGGTGAGATCGTCACGCTGATGATCCAGTTGTTTGCCTGGTTCGCCTGACGCGGCGCGGTGGTCCGCGGCGCCCTCTCGGGGCACTCCAGGCCTGCTGCGCGTTCAGCCGGGGAACAATCGTGAAGCTGCGCTGCCGGATGATCTTGTGCCCCTTGCGCCAACGCATTGCCGCTTGCGAGCGTGATTCCAGCCACGAACCATACGGCTGCGCGTCTCATTGCGATGCATGCGCAGCACGCGGCCCACGATCGAGCCATGCCTGCGCCGCAGGGAAGCGCGCCAGACCAGGAACGGTAGCCGCGAGATTGATCGATTTCCACTTCTGGTCGAAGCCAGGCTGCTGCAACTTTTCAATCCGGGAGAAAAGATGGTCCACGAAGCGCGCTAGCCGCTCGTAGCGGTTCGATTTGGCTGGAAAATTGAAGGCGACGAGCGCGGTCGGCACCGCAATCGTCGTTACGCGTTCGCCCTGCTTGATCAGATTGGGGTATTCTGTGGCATCGAGCGCTGCGGGAAGATAATAGTCCTCGAACTTGCGGTCATAGGGGACGGGCAGGAACTTGAACCCTGCCTCCCAGCGGCCGCGCACGAAAGCATCCACCGGCTTCGAGGTAATGAAGACGACCGCCGCCATCTCGCCCTTTCGCATCTGCTCGAGCGCGATTTGATGCGGGATGAAGGTCTTTTCCACATCGAGGCCCAGACGACTGAAGATCAGCGGCCCCGAATAGGCCGCCGCGGTGCCCTGGGTATTGAAGTTCACCTTCTTGCCGACAAGATCGTTCAGGCTCTGAATCTCGGGACGAACGAAGATATGAAGCTCGGACGGAAACAAGTTCAGCACATAGGCCAGCCGCTGCTGAATATCGGGCACCTGGCTCTTGTATTCCTCAAGCACGTCGGAATTGATGATGGCGGCATCGATGCCGCGCAAGTAAAGTAGCGAGTTCACGTTTTCCGTGGCTCCGCGCGTCACGATCGGAAGGACATGCAGTTTGTCACCATCATCGACGACGCGGGCTACTTCGGCCGCCAGACGGATGGGCGCGCCCTCGAGAAGGCCTCCGGCGATGCCAACCGTCCAGGCGTTCATCGTCACTTGCGGCTTTTGCGGCGGCACCTGTCGCAATTGACGAGTAGCAGGTTGCGTCTGTGCATCCACGTCGGACGGCTGAACGGCCGTGAGCAGCGGGGCGAGCGCCGCCAGCACAAGCAGCTTGCGCAACGCAGCTTTTGCGTGCCGCGCCCCAACCGCAATCACCTGTCCCATGGTGATATCCTTTTCTAATCCGTTGTTGCGCGATTTTATGCCCTTCGCCTGCGCATCCTATTCCCTGCATTAGGGAATCACACCTACCCTTCCGGGCTATGCTCTGCACGGAGCCCTCATCATGTGAACAGATGGGCGGCACGAATGGGTATCGGCTCCCGCGCTCCATCAATACGCAACTGATATCCATAGGTAACCCTTCAGAGGTACACCTAGCGGGGGACAATCAGCATCATTAGGCGCTCGCGGCCGAGGGCCGCAGATAAACAGCCTATCGGCGCTCCGATACATCGGCACGCGCGGCAGCGAGGGATCGGTCGGGCGTTTGGCGTACATCAGATCGAACTTCGATCACTACGGGGCCCTTGGCCGACATTGCTTCCGCGACGACCTCGGCTGCCTGCGCCGCGTTCGTGATCGTATAGCCCTGCGCGCCGAATGCGCGGGCAAGAGCCGCAAAGTCGGGGTTGGACAGGTCGGTACCGCAAGGACGTTGCGGAAACGCTTTCTCCTGATACGAACGGATGGTGCCGTACGATTGGTTGTTGGAGATCACAATCTTGATATTGAGCCGGCGGGCAACGGCAGTTGCCAGCTCGTTCCCGGTCATCAGAAAACCGCCGTCTCCGCAGAACGCGATCACCTGATTGTTCGGATAACGAAGGCTCGCGCTCAATGCAGAAGGAACACCACTGCCCATCGCGCCGCAGGCGGAGCCAAGCAGCCGGGCCGACGGCTGGAAGCGGAATATGCGGTGTACCCAGGCGGCGAAGTTGCCGGAGTCGGTCGTGACGATACCATCTGCCGGGAAGCGCTTGGCGATGGCCGCAACAGCATGCCCGAAAACATCGGCGCTCGGGATACCCGGCTCGGGCCATGCGTGCACCGCCTCTCGGGTTTTCGCCACGGCTTCGATCCACCCACCGCGCTCGCGCGACACGACCGGCAGGTCGAGCCAGGATTGCAAGAACGGATGGGCCGACGCGACGATTGGAAGATCCGTATGAAAGTGAGTCCCGATCGCATTCGGATCGGGATAGACGTGAACCAGAGGCTGAGACGGCGGCGATTGTCGCGGAAACCGAAAGCCCAGGGAAGACAGGTCGCCGAGCCGTGTTCCAATCGCAGCGATCAGATCCGCTTGCTCAAAGAGCGCAACATGCGCCGGCGACGTGAAGAAGCCAAGCTGACCAATCCAGAGCCGGTGATCGTTCGGAAAAAGATCCTGCATCTTGTTGGTGGCGGCGACCGGTACATTCCAGCGCTCGCTCAGCGCGATCAAGTCCTTACGAAATTCCGCGGTGCGACACTCTCCTCCGACCAGCAGGATCGGTCGCTCCGCCTTGCCAAGCATGACGGTCGCCTGCTCGACGGCGGCCCGGCTGGGCTCGGCTCGCGCGACGCCGTGAACCCTCGCGGAGAGCGGACCCGCCTCCATCTCGAGAACGTCTTCAGGAAGCTCGATCACCACCGGCCCGGGCGTGCCGCCAAGCGCCACGGAGAATGCGCGCGCCATCATCTCGGGCAGCTGGGCCGCCGAATCGATTCTGGTGGACCACTTGATAAGGCCACTGAACGCCCGCCCCGTGTCGATCTCCTGCACCGCGTCGCGATTCAGCTCAAACGTACAGACCTGACCAACGAGCAATACGAGGGGTATGGCCTCCTGCGAAGCTACATGCAGACCAAGCGCCGCGTTGGATGCTCCCGGCCCGCGGCTTACCATCACCACGCCGGCCCGGCCGGTGAGCTTGGCGTCGGCAACTGCGGCAAGACTGGCGCTTCCCTCGTGGCGGCAAGTCACGAGATCGATCTCGTCGCGCTCGTAAAGAGCGTCAAGGAGCGCAAGAAAGCTTTCGCCGGGTACGCTAAATGCCCGGTCGACGCCGTGCGCGATCAGAGAATCCACGAGTAGATCGGCAACTCGAAAAGCCATGCGACTTGATCTCGGTTGAAAGGTCATCATCATCACGCCGCAAGCTTTACCGCGTGCGCAAATTCCCAATACAGCTTCCGCGCACGCGTATAGAACGGCCCGGGCGTAAGCTGCCGGTCGTCGATCCGAATGACGGGCGCAACCTTGGCAAAATTGCCGGACGAGAAGATCTCGTCCGCGGCAAGGAAATCGGCATAGCGCAGCGTGGCCTCCACCACGGTGGCGCCCGAACCGCGCAGGAGTTCGATCACCCGCTGCCGGGTGATGCCGTTCAGGAAGGTGCCGTTCGCCGCCGGCGTGTAGACGACACCGTCTTTCGCCATGAACACATTGGCATTGCCGAACTCCGCGACGTTGCCGAGCATGTCCAGCATCAGGCAGTTATGGAAGCCGCGCGAGGCGGCCTCGATCAGCGCCCGCGAACAGTTCGGGTAGAGACAGGCGGCCTTGGCATCGACCGGCGCGCATTCGGCAGTCGGTCTGCGGAACGGCGACAGCGTGATCGCGTTGCCGACAGGCTTCGGGAGCGGCGCTTCGTAGATGCTAAGGCACCAGTCCATCGTCTCCGGATCGAACAGCACGCCGCCGCCCACGCCATTCTGCGGCCAATACATCGGGCGAACGTAGAGTTCGGCATTGGGCGCGAAGTGCGCGATGCCTTCGCGCGCCAGACCCAGCCACGTGTCGAGATCGACGATCGGCTTGAGCCCGAAGTTGAGCGCGGATTGATTGACGCGGGCGCAATGGCGGTCGAGATCGGGCGCAACGCCTTCGAAGGCGCGTGCGCCATCGAACACGGTCGAGCCGAGCCAAAGCCCATGGGTGCGCGGCCCCATGATCGGCACATTGCCCTCGTGCCACTGGCCTTGGTAGAATGTCCATGTCTGCGAATGGCTGACGGGCTTGCTGTTGGGTATCATGACGGGTCTCCATTGGCAGCAGAGTTACGGTCCATAGATCACCAGCTCGGTATCCGACAGATCGGCAAGCCGGGGGCACCGCGGTCCCTTGAAGTATTTGCGGCCGCGCTCTCCCCTGTAGAAGCCAACCAGATCCTTCATGCGGCCATTGGCGTCGAGGGCGACCAGGATCCGGCCACGCCGGAGCAGGAAGCGGCCGATGGCGCCGGCGCAGGCGACATAGTCGGCCACGTCGGGGCAATAGATCAGCCGCATCGCTGGCACGGGTATTCCGCGTTTGCGCATCGGCTGCAGGACGAAGGGGTAACCGCGGCCGTCGCCCGCGCGGCACACCAGGCTCAGGCAGCCGTAGCCCGCGTGCCGCGCAAGCAGCGCGACGTCGGCGTCGGACAAGCCGTCCACCGCATGCGTGCCCTGCTGAACGACTTCGACGCCCATACTCCTCGTCGGACGCGACAGCGTCGGAAAGGAGAAGAACAAGCCGCCGCAACAGGGGCGGAATCCCTGGGCCTCAATGGTCCGCCAGGTCGAGAAGGCCGGGCTGATATTGACGTAGGTGACGCGCTTGTGGCGCTGCGCGACGCTGGTCAGCATCGGCGCATAGTTGCGGAACGCAGGTTCCACATACCAGCTGGAGAGATTGCAGCGGATCGAGGTCCCGCCGTCATCGTCCCGTTCCGTGTAGATCAACAGCAGAACGCCGACCGGCATCCCTTCATGGTCGAGCATGTACCCGAAGCGGGGGAAACCATCGGGTACCTCGCGCACGGAAGCGCGCCGGAGCCCGTCCATCCAGTAGTCGCGCGAACGGCGGGCAAAGCCACGCGTCAGAAGATCGGCAATGGCAGCAAGGTCGGCCGGTCCTATCTCGCGGCATCGGATCACGGTCCGAACTCCATCATACAATCCGCTCCCGCTTCTTCGTCGGCAGGTCGGCGAGCGAGAGCCCGGCTAGCGGATCGCGGCCGTTGCTCCAGTTCTCCATGTTGCCCGCACGCACCCATGATCTACGCCGCGGCAGGCCTGGGCCTCGTTCGATAACTTCCGTTGAAGGCAAACGGCTTTGAGCGTCCAGCTCGCTGCGAGGCCATGTACAGCAGCCAGTTGCGGTATATGCGCCGTGCCGGCGGATGCCAGACGTTTCTCAGATCCTTCGCCAGTTGGTCGACCGGGAAGTCGGCGAAAAGCTCCGGACTTCTGTCGGAAAGGGCTTTCCGCCGGAAGGCCGTCAAAATCTCTTCCGCCTCCGAGGCGAAATAGCCGCTCGGTATCGTCGGACAGACCTCGCTCTCGCCGCGGAGGAAACGACCCATGTCCCTTCTGAATTCAGCCAACAGGCTATGGGTGTCGTACTCCGGATGGCCCTGGAAATTGACGAAGAGGCTCTTCCCCTGTTGCTTGACGAAGCAGTCGACGCCGGCCTCTGCCGACTTGGTGAGAACGGAATACCCGCAGCTCTCGACAGCCCTCTCCTGCACCTCGTTCCACCGGGCGTGCGGCGTTCTGAAGGTTGCGGGAACGTTGCGCATCAAGGGATGATCTCTCGTCTTCGTTTGAGCGAAGACGCCGATGCATTTGGCAGGCAGCCTGTGGCGCTCCACACCATCCAGGTGCAGGACGGCCCCGTGGACGGCCAGACAGGAAAACACCGAAGAAACGGTGCTCTCCCTGGCCCAGTCGATGATTTGGACGAAGCTGGACCAGTATGGTTCTTCCGGCAGGCTGGCGGCTCTTGGTTCGGCGCCGGTCACGATCACTCCGTCCAGGCTCCTGTTCAGCAGATCGTCGGTGCCACGGTAGTAGCGACGCACGTAATCGCGCCCCCAGTCCGAACGGGGCGTCGTCTCCATCGTGTAGAAATGCAGCCTGACCAGGAGCTCTCCGGCCGCCGCGCCGAGCAGGTCGAACAGCTGGCGCTCGGTGGACATCAAGGCGGCATCCGACATGTTGTTGATCAGCCCGATATCGAGACACTCCTTCCGGTTTCCCGGGGACTCGGCGCCGCTTCCGTTGCGCGCTCTTGAGAAGAGGTGGTGTTCGTACGAGTCTATATTTACTAGGACGGGCATCGGAATGCCTTCATGGTTGACCTCAATTCAATCTGCGGCACGGAGCGCCTGATCGAGGTCGGCGATGATGTCGTCGGCGTGCTCGATACCAACGCTCAGTCTGATCATCTCGGGCCGCACGCCGGCCCGTTCCTGCTCTTCGGGCGACATTTGCCGGTGGGTGGTCGATGCCGGGTGGCAGGCAAGCGATTTGGCGTCCCCGATATTGACCAGCCGCTTGAACAGTTTTAGCGCGTCGTAGAACCGCTTGCTGGCCTCGAACCCTCCAGCCACGCCGAAGGTCAGCAGCGAACACGCGCGGCCGCCCAGATATTTCTGCGTCAGCGCGTGATAGGGGTTATCGTCAAAGCCCGCGTAGTTGACCCATCCGACGCGGCGGTCGTCGCGCAGAAACCGCGCGACCTTCTCGGCATTCTCGACGTGCCGTTCGATACGCACCGCGACGCTCTCGATGCCCTGCAGCAGCAGGAAGGCGTTAAAGGGTGCCAGGATGGAGCCGGTGGTCCGCTGGGAGACGGCGCGGCAGCGAGCGATGTAGGCGGCGGCCCCGTAGCGCTCGGTGAAGACCAGCCCGTGGTAGGATTTCTCCGGCTCGTTCAGCATCGGAAAGCGCCGGCGATGCTTCGCCCATGGGAACCTGCCGCTATCGACGATGATTCCGCCGAGCGTGGTGCCGTGCCCGCCCATGAACTTCGTCAGCGACTCGACCACGATGTCCGCTCCGTATTCGATCGGCCTGAGCAGGATCGGGGTAGGAACCGTGTTGTCGACGATCAGCGGCACGCCATGCCTGTGGGCGACCTCGGCGATCGCTTCGATGTCGCAAACGTTTCCGGCCGGATTTCCCACGCTCTCGCAGAACACTGCTCGCGTATCGTCGTCGATCAGTTTCTCCATGCTCGCCGGACTGTCGTCTTCCGAGAACCGGACCGTGATGCCCTGCCTCGGCAGGATGTGCGCGAACAGCGTATGCGTGGTGCCGTAGAGCTGCGGGACCGAGACGATGTTGCTGCCCATCTCCGCGATGTTGACCACCGAATAGTTCACCGCGGCCTGGCCACACGCCACGCTCATCGCCTCGATGCCTCCTTCCAGGGCGGCAACGCGCTTCTCCAGCACCGCGTTGGTCGGATTGCCGATCCGGGTGTAGCGAAAGCCGTCCACTTCGAGGTTGAAGAGCGCGGCGCCATGGTCGGCACTGTCGAAGGCGTACGAGGCGGTCTGATAGATCGGAACGGCGACGGCTTTGGTGGTCGGATCGTTGTCGAAGCCGCCGTGGACGGCGAGGGTCTCTCTTTTCATGGAGGTTGGCCCTTCGTCGGCTCTTCGGTCGCGGGCTACCTCGGGAGTTCGTTGGTGCATTTCAGTTCCTCGAATGCCGTCGTCGGCTACCGGTCGTTCCGCGGGAAGCCGAGCAGATCCCGCACCGCAGTCGGCCACCTTGCGACGGACTTGCCGTGGGTATGGAACATGGCGACGGCGAGACGATCCATTCCGAAGGCCACGCAACCAGTATGGGCCGGCTCACCGGTCGCGTCCTTAATGCCCCAGGTGGTGCCGAAGTGATCGCGGTGATAGTTGAAGCTCATACATGCAGTCGGTTTCTCCTCGGAGCGCAAAGGCACCAGCAACTCGAATTTCAGCGACTGCTGCTTTTGGCTCACCGCCATCATCTGGCCGACCCGACCGAAGAACGGATCGCTGGCATAGTCGACCCTGAAGGTCAGTCCGAGATCGCGGGCGATCTCCTGAGCGCGCACCATCCAACGCTCGCGGAACGCCGAGACGTGGTCGGGGCTGCCGATGCAGACGTATTCTCGCATCCTGAAGGACTGCAGCCGGTCGAGATGGCGCGAGGGCTCGCGACGGAAGCAATCGGCGGCCACGTCGAAGCATAAGCCGCCCGCCGGCAGGGGACCCCGGCTCGCCGCGATCGGATAGACCGGATAGCAGGCCGCCGGCGACAGCACGAGATCTGCCGGTGAAAGTGACATGGTCCAGTCGCCGCCGGCATCGAAACGGCTGACCGCCGCGTCGATCTCACTGTCCGTGCCGTGCAGGCCGCAGACACAGCCGAGCAGGTTCGGAAAGCTCTTCAGATAGCCCGACTTCTCAAGCTGCGCGCGGCTCATGACGGGAGGAAAGCGCATCACCTCGGTGTCCGGTTCGCGGTGCCGCGTGATCAGCGCCGCGAGCCGCTCCACGACGTCTTCATAGAGCGCGGTGCGGGCATAGACACCCGGAGAGCCCATCTTGTGGAACAGCACGTCGGCAAGATGGTCCAGCGGATCAGCCTCAGCCTGAGTGGGTTCCGCCGGTGCAGCAAACATGGCTACGTTCATATCAACCCCATTTCCTAGAGAAAAAAATCAATCGCGCAGCGACGCCGGGACGGCGCTCATCAGAGTGGCGCTACCCATGCTGGCAAGGATGCGATCGTTGTTGATCATGATCGGAGCCGACAGCACGTCGCGGAGATGGCGGCCGACACTGACATCGGTGTCGTTGCGATAGCCGGACAGGCCGCACGCGCGCATCGCATGCATGACGACCGCGACCGCGAGTTCCGAGGCCTCTACCTTGAGAAGATTGATTGAGGACTGGAAGTCGATGGACGAAAGCGCGCGCTCGTCTTGTTCGCGGGCCGCAAAGGAATCGAGGTTTGCGGCGATGAGAGCGCGCAGTTTCGTCAGAGTCATCTTGGCGGAGGTAAAATGCGGCGCGCCGGGAGGAAGGTTGCCGCCGGCCCCGCGGGCGGCCTTGCGGATGAAGAGCTGCGCCCGGTCCACTGCCGCAGCCGCGATTCCCGCCCAGACCGACGACCAGCACAGGTGCGCGACGGGCGTCATGGTCTGCGCATGGACCTTTTCGTATGCCACCGGAAATATCTGTTCCGCGGAGCCCTTGAAGCTCAGCTTGAAGCCGGCGCTGCAGGTGCCACGCATGCCGAGCGTCTCCCATGCGAGAGTTTGCTCCAGCGTGTAGTCGTCACGTGTGATGGCCAACAATACCTGATCGGATCCGGTGGCGTCGTCGGAGCGGCGGGCGATGGTTACGATGCCATCCGCCTCGGCGCCGTACGAAATCACCGTCGCATCGCGCACCAGCGATATCTCGGCACCCTCGTGCTCCACCGCGGCCGAGCTGAAGCGAATGTTTCCGCCGTTCTGGCCTTCCGTGGTCGAAGACGCCAGGAGCATTTGTTCGGCGGCCACGCGACGCATCAGCCGTTCGTGCCAGACGCTGCCCGCGCCGTGACGGACCAGACAGGCGATCTTGGTCTGATGCATCGCGAAGATCATCCCGGCCGAAGCGCAGGCGCGTCCGAGCGTGTAGCACATGTCGGCCACCTCGGAGATCGACGCGCCGTCGCCGCCGAACTCGACCGGGATCTGGGCGCCTAGAAGTCTTTCCGCGCGCGCAGCGTCGATCGCCTTCTGCGGGAAGCGCGCTTCGCGGTCGACCGCTACGGCCTCCGACGCCGCAGCCTCCGCGACGGCGGCAGCCCGCTGCTGGAACGAAGCGCGATCGGGAGAGAATGGCACTCGGCTGGCTTCCCGAGCGAGACTGCGGAACTGGACTTCCTGCACATTCATGGCCCAACAGCTCCCATTTGGATGGTTTGATGGTCGAAGACCCGACGGGTCGAGACGAATTCCGTGAGTGCGATGGCGGCAATCTAACCGACCGCAGTTGCGGTGTCGGCGGCGCAAAGGTGGATGTTGCCGAGAACGTGCTCCCAAGCGGGGTACCCCCGAAGTGGAGCTACTGACCTGAGCTGCAGTCAGGTATCGTGACATCGATCAAGATCTGCCCCGTCACGCGATGAGTGGAGCTGAAATGCAAGACTTTGCCGCCAACGTCCAAGAGCGTGTTCTTTCCGTCGTCAGGAACGTCCTTGCGCAGAACGCTATCATTGCGGATGTCCACCCGGAATCCCGGCTGGTGGATATCGGACTGGACTCGATGGATATGGTCGCACTGATGCTCAAGGTCGAAGCCGAGTTCGATCTCACCCTTCCCCAGCCCGAGATCACGCCCGAGAATTTCCAATCAGTGAAGACGCTGGAGGTTATGATCCTCAACCAACTCGGACCTGCGACGGGATAAGGGAGTTGGACAGAGATGCGTCTTGTGCGATCGAGCAAAACCTCATCGACAGTGATCGCAAGATCGCGCGCGATCCGGTGCGCCTCGTCGCTCCTTCCGCCGCAGCTCTGCCGCCTCGCGACCTGGTCGGCGCGAGCAACGATCGAAATCATCTGGGTCAGATCATGAAAGCAGGCGCACTTCAGCGGGCGACTGAAAGCGGTGACCCGCGACCCAGACCGTCTGCCACCAAAGCCTGGCTGAAGGCCATCGAACTGACCTCGCGGATCGACGCCGAGCCGCAACGGCTGTTCGCCGACGTCGTCGAAGAATGGGCGAAACGGCAACCCGAACGCCTTGCACTGCTCTCGGATCGCCAATCCTTCACCTACGGGGAGCTCAGCGCCCGGATCAGCCAATATGCGCGTTGGGCGCGCAGCCTGGGCGTCCGCGCCGGCGACACCGTCTGTCTGCTGATGCCGAACCGGCCGGAGTACGTTGCCTGCTGGCTCGGAATCAGCAGCGTCGGCGGTACGGTGGCGCTAATCAACACCCGGCTGGTCGGCCGGTCCCTTGCCCATTGCATCGACGTCGCGCGTGCCGACCACATCGTGCTTGCCGCCGATTGCATGAATTCGTTCGAAGCTGCACGTCCGCACCTGGATCGCGTGCCCCAGATCTGGAGACTGGGTCCTGGCAGCACTGGCGCCGATCTGGACGCGGCGCTCGCCGGCACGGATCCACGCCCGCTGTCCTCCGTCGAGCGCGGCGACGTCACGATCAATGAACGCGCCCTGCTGATCTACACCTCGGGCACCACGGGATTGCCAAAGGCGGTAAACGTCAGTCATCGCCGCATCCTCAGCTGGGGAGGATGGTTTGCCGGGCTGACAGACGCTTCCATCCACGACCGCCTTTACAATTGCTTGCCGCTCAATCATTCGGTGGGTGGTGTCGTCGCGCCTTGCAGCATGCTTCGCGCCGGCGGTTCGGTCGTGATCGCCGAGAGGTTCTCAGCGGACAACTTCTGGGACGACATCATGTACTTCGACTGCACCGTCTTCCAGTATATCGGTGAACTCTGCCGCTACCTCCTGAACGCACCGGCGTCGGGGCTGGAGGTCGGACACGGGCTGCGGCTGGCCGTTGGCAACGGATTGCGCGGCGACATCTGGGAGGCGTTCGCGAAGCGGTTCGCGATTCCGCAGGTGCTGGAATTCTACGCCGCGACGGAAGGTAATTTTTCGCTTTTCAACTTCGAGGGAAAACCCGGCGCGATCGGCCGTATCCCGCCGCTGCTGGCGCATCGCTTTCCCGCCTCGATCGTGAAGGTCGATGCCGACAGCGGCAGCCCGGTCCGCGGCGACGACGGGCTCTGCATCGCCTGCACCCACGGCGAGGTCGGCGAGGCAATCGGGCGCATCGGCACCGCAGATCGGGGCGGCGGACCTTTCGAAGGCTATACGGAGCCGGCCGAGACCGAGAAGAAGATTCTCCGCAACGTCTTTGCCGAAGGCGATGCCTGGTTCCGGACGGGCGATCTGATGCATCGGGACCAGCAGGGCTACTTCTATTTCGTCGACCGGGTCGGCGATACCTTCCGTTGGAAGGGCGAGAACGTCGCGACCAGCGAGGTGAACGACGCGATCAGGGACTGCCCCGGCGTTGTTGACGCCTCAACCTACGGGGCCGCCGTCCCCGGCGCCGACGGCCGCGCCGGCATGGCGGCCTTGGTCGTGGACCAGCATTTCGATCTTGCGATCTTCGCGGAACACCTGTCGCGCCGGCTCCCGGTCTATGCCATTCCGGTCTTCGTCAGGTTCTGCGCGGAACTCGACGCCACCGAGACGTTCAAGATGAACAAGCAGCGGTTGATCCGCGAGGGATTCGATCCTTCCGTCGTCAGCGATCGGCTGTTCCTGCGCGATCCGGCGACCCGCACCTATCGTTCGATCGACCGGGCCGTCTACGCGCGCGTCGCGGAGGGCGGAATCAGGTTTTAGCATCGGCTCGAAGAGCCGTTTTTTGGAAGAGGTGAGGTGTTCATGTCGGTAAAGTTGAAGATTTTTTCGGCGATGCAGCAAATCGCTGAAGAGCAAAAGGTCACTCTTCCCCCGCTGCGGGACGATCTGGCGCTGCAGGACACCGGGTTCGATTCTCTGGCGTTCGCGATCCTGGTCGCGCGGCTGGAGGACGATCTCGGCATCGATCCGTTCACCATCGCGGAGGACGCCGCCTTCCCGTCGACCGTCGGCGAATTCATCAGAGCATATGAGAATGTCCCAGCCTGACGTCTTAGCGCTTCGCGAATATCTCGGCCCGGAGCTGAAGGGCCGCACGATTTCCGATGCCCGGCACGTCATATCGCTGACCGACATTCTCGGGTACAGCTGTCTGATCGGCAGATATCGCGAGCTGTCCGGCCGCTCGGTGCTGCTTGCGACGTCGGGACAGCTGCAGTCTGCGCTCGCGATGATCGAGCTCGACGGCGTCGCTCGCCGCATGCTTCTGTGCCCGCCCGACCTCGATCCGGATCACATCGAGGGCCTGCTTGCGGATGCCGAGATCGACGCCATCGTGACCGACAGGCCGCTGCACCGATGGGATGATGGCGCGTATCTGGTCGTCGGCGCCGGTCTACCTGAACGGCCGGGTGCGGGATGGAAGACCGAACGCGCGACCGAGTGGCTGATGCTGACCTCGGGCACATCCGGGCCGCCCAAGATCGTCGGCCATACGCTCGACGGGCTGGCCGGCGCGATCATCGCCGACGGTGCTGCGCGCTACCAGAACGCTACCTGGGCGACGTTCTACGACATCCGTCGCTACGGCGGCCTGCAGATCTTCCTGCGCGCGGTGATCGGCGGCGGATCGATGGTGCTGTCGGAGCCCAAGGAAGCCACCGTCGATCACGTGGCACGGCTGCGCGCGGGCGGCGTCACCCACATTTCCGGGACGCCGTCGCACTGGCGCAAGCTCCTGATGAGCAGCGCGGTCGCGGACTTCTCGCCACGCTATGTCCGCCTGTCCGGCGAAATCGCCGACCAGGCGGTGCTCGACGGCCTCGGCCGGGCGTTTCCGCATGCGTCGATCGGCCATGCCTATGCTTCGACCGAGGCCGGCGTTGGTTTCGCGGTCAACGACGGGCGCGAGGGTTTTCCCGCCGACCTGATCGGGCAGAACCGCGACGGCGTCGAGATGAAGGTCGTCGACGGCTCGCTTCGGATCCGCTCTCACCGCACGGCACGCTCCTATGTCGGCACCGGCGCGCCGCAGCTCACCGACGCCGAGGGCTTCGTCGACACCGGTGATCTGGTCGAACTGCGCGACGAGCGCTACTACTTTGTCGGCCGGCGCACCGGCATCATCAACATCGGCGGGCTGAAGGTCCATCCCGAGGAGGTCGAGACCGTGATCAATCGGCACGAGTCCGTGCGAATGTCGCGCGCGCGGTCGCGCAGAAGCCCGATCACTGGTGCCATCGTGGTCGCCGACATCGTCCTCGCCGACGGCACCGACGCGGGTCGCCACGAGACGATCCGTACGGAGATTCTCAGCCGGTGCAACGACGCGCTGGCAGCATACAAGGTGCCTGCGGTGATCCGCTTCGTCGAGCGGCTGGACCTGACAGCAGCCGGCAAACTGACGCGCGCCGATGCATAATGTCCTCGTCACTGGCGGCAGTCGCGGCATCGGGCTCGCGATTGCACGCAGGCTTGCCGCATCCGGCGACTACAATGTGGTCGCGGTCGCACGCCGCGAGAGCGAGGAGCTGGGACAGGCCATCCGCGAGGTGGGAGCGGACCGCCTGCACTTCAGGGCGTTCGATCTCGGCCAGACCGACAAGATTCCCAATTTCGTGAAGGAGCTGCGCGACGCCTTCGGCGCGATCTACGGCCTCGTCAACAACGCCGGGATCAGCAGCGAAGGGCTGCTGGCCAACACGCGCAATTCCGAGATCGAGGCGTTGATCCGTCTGAACGTGCTGTCGCCGATCGTTCTGACCAAATACGTGGTGCGCCATATGATGGCCGACGGCGCCGGGCGCATCGTCAACATCTCCTCCATCATCGCCTCGACCGGCTACAACGGCTTGGCCGTCTACGGCGCGTCCAAGGCAGCGGCCGGCGGATTTACCCGTTCGCTGGCCCGCGAGGTCGGCAAGCTCGGCATCACCGTGAACGCGATCGCGCCCGGCTTCGTCGACACCGAATTGACCAAATCCCTGGACGACGACGGCCGCCGGCGGATCGCCAGCCGCAGCGCGTTGCGTCGCCTGCCCGAGGCCGACGACATCGCTTCGATGGTCGAGTATCTCCTGGGCGAAGGCGGCCGGAACATCACCGGCACTGTGCTGACGGTGGACGCCGGCAACACCGCCTAGGTGTAGCTGGCGCTCGCCTCCGCCTACCCTGGCATGCCGGGGAAGCAGCGGCTGAAAACTTCCCGAACAGCGATCAGACTGCCAAGCTGCCCCTCCAGCTCCTGCACGCGCTTTTCGCCGGCTATCATCTGCGACTCGTATTCCTTGATCATGGACGCGTCCCTGGCATCCCGCGTCAGGTATTCTTCGTAGTCCGTGCCCGCGGCAAAGGAAGCCAGATCGCGGGCCGCATCTACTCGCCCACGCAACGCGTCCCTCTCCTTCTGAACTGACGCAACCGCAGCGCTGATCGCGGCCGAAATCGAACCGAACCGTTCGCTGTCGGTCTGGGCATCGCGCTCAGCGGAACGAACCTTGAAACCTCGAAGCATAGCCGGTCTCCTTGTCGCACCAGCTTCGTCGCATCATCGACCCTTTGCCGGGCGCCAGAAGATAGCGACACAGTCAACACCGCCTGCCGCGGTGGCGTACGGGAGGCACCTGATGGCCGCGTGCTGAAGGCCGCAACCCACTGGCGCGAGGCCACTATCTTGCTGCCAAACTTCTACTACGACGCGAGTTAGGACGGATTCCGCAGCAATCCGCCGCCCTTGTGATCTCATCTCATAGCGTCGGTCGCTTCCACTCTCGTAAACTCAGACGCCGGAGGTTTGCGCACGAGGATTTCGACCGTCTGAAAGAGCGTAACCGCCAGGCCCACAACCCGTTTGAGCGATGAAGGCAGAACGGAGAGACGGCGCAACGCCGGATGCTCGGCGGCCACCGGCGTGACCACGAGCCCCACTTTGGCAAAACTGTGCCGCACTTCGCGCATCGGGCGATAGAACGTCTCATTGAGAACGAAATCGTAATACTCCTGAGCCTTTCTTCCGAAGGATGCCGCCGCAAGCCGGTCCCACTTGGGTTCGATTCCACAGGCGAGGCAAGCTGCGATTGCCCACTTGCGGGTCGGGTTCTTGGGCAGCCAATGGACGAATGGCATGAACAGATGCGGCTCGATCGGGCGCAGTTTGCCGGGATAAACGTGAAAGCCGCATCCGCCCGGAACAGTCACCCGGGCAATCTCACGCGTCACCGCGTCGAGGTCGGCGACGTGCTCAAGCACGTAGTGTGTGAAGACGAAGTGGAAGAAGTTCGGCGGCAGATCGGTCTCGCCGCTCGCTGAAAGGGTCGTGATCACGCGGCCGTAATCGTGTCCGTGGGCCTTGAGCAGATCCTCGCCCCGGTCGGCGGCTTCACGGCGGATTTCTGCGCCGAAGGCGTTGTAGCCAGCATCGCGCAACCAGCACACATATTCCCCTCGCCCGCTGCCCCAATCGAGGACGTTCATCTCATCCCGTTTGACGCCAAGCCGCTCACGGGTCGCCTCGAGATACCGCACCACCTCGGCGTTCGGCCGAAAGGCCGCGAACTCGGCTTCGGTCAGTCGATCGGAGTAACTCAACTGGATTTCCTCGGCGAAGCGGCATCAATGTTTTCGAAGAAGGGGGATTCCCGCTTGCGGATGCCAAGCATCATTTTAGCAAAGATTGGGAGTGGCCGGCCGACATTTCCGGATTACCCCGTTAGAGCAATCGCCGATTTTTGGTAACGGAACGGGGCAGGCGGCACGGCTTGAGCTTGCGATCTAACGACCGCGATTCCGTCGGCGAACCTTACACCGAGGATGATTTTCGGCACTCGTTACGGCCATCGACACGGCGCCAGCTTCTCTCAACGGCCTCCGCGAGCTTGAAGTTCATGGCCAGCGCGGTCTTGTTCGAGAGACGTTCCTTCTAGCGTACGGTGCGGGTGACGAACCGTCGCGAACGCGCTTTCATCCAACGACCGCGGCTTCTTGGAGATGTCGGTCCCAGCGCCGCGATGCCCTTCTTGCGCATCAACCGCTGCACGCCTGCTGAACGGCAGCAGGGGGAATTTGTTAGAATGAGCAGGTGACGACTTGTCAGAATGACCGGCGATCAACCGGCTAACCTATTGAAGACATTGGTGGGCGCGCCAGGGCTCGAACCTGGGACCCGATGATTAAGAGTCCCGATGATCACCTGATCTATCAACGGCATGCGCGCAAACCGGATCAATTGGGGGCCATTGATTTCGTTTCGGATTTGGTTGGGCTGCAAACTAAAATGCCTAGCTTTGCCCCCGTAACGATGGCGCTCACAGGTCTCTGTTAAGCTTCCGCTTTCCCCAATGTGGGTCGATTGACCTGCCGAACCTCGTGGCGTTGCCTTCAGCGTCGCCATACGCGCCAAAAGATACGAACGCCTTGCCATCCACTTCAGAAAACTCGCCGGCCAGATTGAAAAGGCGATCGCGGAGCGGCCAGAGTGAGGCCTCAGTAGACGGGCCTCCTCACTGCAACACAACCTCAACGAGCCGCGTTGGCGGAGTGCGGTCGCCCCGCCGAAGAACCTCCAGGTCCCACGAATCGTTTGGTCTCATTCAGCCGGGCTTATCGGAACTCCAGCTTGGCATGCATTACCTCGCCTAGCTCGACTCTGACCCAAATCGTGATCTCCGATACCGTCTGCCCAGTGCGCATCAGATCGCGCCCTAAGTTGCAAAGTCGGAGAGGCACACCGGAGCGTAGAATCGATTCAGACGGCGCCGGTTCGTTCCTAACACTAAAGAAAAACCCGCCGGCCGGCGGGTTTCCTTACGCAATTCTCGCGGGGGGGGCTTTGAGGGTCTGTTCCGCGATTGCATTCATGATGATCGTAGATGGTTAAACAATCGCAAAGCCTGCCGGCGTGAACCGGCGGGCTTGTTGGCTATTCGGCCTTGGCCTCGAGATCTTCGCGTAGCACGCGGGCACGTTCTCTGATGGTCGTCACGTTCGCCCAGTGTGGGTCAGCGGCATGTCAGACGACGCAGCCAGATTCCGTAATCAAGCGGATGAATGCCGAGAGCAAGCCGAACGCGCGATCAACCCGCTCGACAAAGAACGATGGCTGCGCCTTTCTGAGGAATGGCTGAAGATGACGGCGTCGGCTGAAAAAGACAACGGTAAGCCGCCTCAGTTGGCGGGATCGTGCTGGCAAATGGGCAAACGGCCCCGGCGCGGAGACCACCACCGCACTAAGGCCGCCAACCCAGTGGGGGTTTTCTACCGGTAGAGTAAGGCCCATTCCGGGAGAACCTCTAAGGGTTGGCGGCCTCAGAAGGCGCGCCGCCAACGAGACCGTCAATTCTTGGCCGCAGATGATCGACCAGCAGTTCCGCGCCAATGGTCAGGCAGTCACTATGTCCCCCCGGCACCTCAATCACGTCGAGTTGAGCACAGACATGCCGCCATGCCCGCCCGTCGTGGTCGGCCGCGTAAAAAGTCACAGGGACCTCGAGCGGTGCCGGAAGATATTGCGACATTGCGAATGAATAAGCGTCCCATAACACCGGCGGGATCTCGTTATTGGGAATGGAAAAAGTGCTATACAGCCTGGCTATCGTAATCGGCTTGCTCGTTGGCGCCTTGAAGAACCGCTCTAGCCGCGCCATTTGTTCATAGGTCCAGCGCAGACAGTAAGACGAGACTATCGGCTTCATCAGTGCGATGATTGTCCGCGTCACCGGACGGGCACTGATGGTCGGCGGGTCGACCATCGCAACCATATCAACCTTCTGGCCGGCGGCCATCAGCAGTCGGGCTGTTTCAAACGCCACCATCGCGCCGTTGCATTTGCCGCCCAGGAGGAAAGGACCGCTGCTCTGCCTTTCTAGAATAAGTGGCAGGCGGTCGGCGGCCATCTTCTCGATCGACGGCGGAATCGACTCCCCCCGAAGGCCGTGGGGATCGATGGAGAGTATGTGGCAATCGGGCCCGAAAAGCTCCACCATCCGCCGCATACCCGCGTGGCCGCTGACGAAGTTCCCGTTGAAAAAGAAAAGTGGAGGCCGATCGCCACCGGCACCGAACTGGAAGAACGGCGTCGCCGGGGTGCCTGTCTGCGT